>CAZKDZ010000265.1:0-8343 GCA_964551635.1 uncultured bacterium
CTCGGCGAGGGCCCGGCATACACGTGTACCGAGGCCGGAACGGCCCTGGTTTGACCTGACGAAACGACGATCAACGCAGGATGGACCGCTGGCAATTCCAGGACGGAGGAAAGCGCTGTGAGAATCGAAGCAGTCTGGGAACGGAAGCAGGAGTTCATTCCGGTGGTGATGGTCAGGGAAGACCTCACGGACCTCCCCGTATATCCACTTCCCGAGGGGTACCGCCTCCGCTACTACCGGGCCGGAGAAGACCACCTCTGGGCGGAAATCGAGGTCGCCGTGGCGTCGTTCGATTCGATGGACGGGGCGCTGGCCGGCTTCGAACGCGAGTTCGGCCACGGCCGGGACAGGATGGAGGAACGGTGCCTCTATCTCGAAGCCCCGGACGGTCGGGTGATCGGCACGAGCACGGCCTGGTACAACGACGCATTCAACGGCAGGGACTACGGCCGCATCCACTGGATCGCCATACGGCCGGAGTATCAGGGCCGGGGACTCGCCAGACCGCTTCTGGCTGCCTCGCTTCGCCGGATCGCCGACTTCCACGATCGGGCCTACCTGACCACACAGACCACAAGCGTGCGAGCGATCAACCTGTACCTGGACTTCGACTTTGTGCCGTTTGAGACCTACAATCGATGTAAAGAGGGATGGGCATGGCTTGCATCCGTCCTGGACCATGCGTCTCTCGCCGGGTACCGCGTTTGACCGGTATAGCAGCCCGTTGAAAGAGTCCATCCGGGCTACGGCCGGCCATTGCGGTCGAAATACTGCGTTGCTCGGCCTCGCCTGCAGAGCGACTCTATCAACGGACTGTTAAAGACGCGGCGGTGGACGGCTCTGATATGGGTACACGGACTGCTCATTTGCAGGGAGACTGCACGGATGGCAAAGAAACCCTGGTCACCGGAAGGAAAGACGGTCGTCACGAAAAACGACATCATCGAAGGCCTGCGGAACCTCGGGGTGAATCCGGGCGACGCGGTATTTTTTCACAATTCCCTGAGCAGCATGGGGTACGTGGAGGGCGGCGCCGAAACCGTGGTCGGCGGGTTTCTGGAGGCGGTAGGGCCCCGGGGCACGATCGCGGTGCATACGTGCCATTTCAACGGATGGCACTGCGAGTATGTGCTCAACAGCGGAAGTCCCGCATTCGACGTTCGACGCTCACCCTCGCGGATGGGTCGGATCACGGAAGTCTTCCGGCATCATCCGGACGCCGTGCGATGCCTGGATTCCAGCAATCCGATGTGTGCGATCGGGCGTCAGGCGGAATACCTCGCGGAAGGCGCGGTTCGCTGCTTTACCCCGTGCGGACGGGATACGGCCTGGGGAAAGCTGGGCGAAATCGAGGCTCATTACATGTTCCTTGGATCGGGGTGGACCAGCTGCACGATGATGCACGCCTGCGAGGAATACGGGCACGCGCCCTACGCGCTGATGGACGAACCCTCCCGGCTGGAGGTGGCGGACGAGCAGGGCCGGATCCATGTCCACGTTCAGAAGGTGCATACGCCGAACGTGCCCAGGGACTACTTTCTGATGGAGCCCGAGATGCAGAGGCTTGGCCTCGTTCAGTACGGAACGATCGGCGACGCGAAAGTCACGATGATGAACGCCAGGGAACTGATTGACGCCGGCACCCGGTGTATCGTGGAGGATCCCGGATTCCTGTTGAGGGACCGCAGCTTCCTGGAGCGCTGCCGTGACCATCAACGGGGGCTTATCCCTCCCGGATACACGGGCGTCTCGGACGTGTCGGATTAAACAGCCGACAGAGGTAAGAATGCAAATATTGCCGAATATTTATCTCGCAGACGGATTCGCTTACGCCCAACACCCGAATTTCTACGTGATACATAACGATGCCGGCACGATCATGGTCGACTCGGGATCGGTCCCCGGCGACCTGGATCGGGCCGAATCGCAATTGCGCCCGTGGGGGATCTCGCTGGAGAAGGTGGATTATCTTTTTCTGACCCACAGCCACTACGACCATATCGGCAACGCGGCGGCGATCCGGGAACGAGGCGCCTTCGTCATTTGCGGGCCAGGCGACGCCGAGGGGATCGAGAATTCGGACGCGCGCACGATTCCGTACGCCGCGGGATTCCGCCTGCCGGCCTGCAAGGTGGACCGCGTGGTCGAAGACGGCGACGCGATCGAAGCCTGCGGATTCCGGTTCGAGGTCATCCACGCACCCGGCCACACCAACGGGTGCGTCATCTACCGGTTCGAACATGCTGGAAAGACCATCTGGCTGGCCGGCGACGTTTTGTTCTGCGGAAACACGAACTACCAGCCGGAACTGGGTTGGCAGGGGGGCGAAGAGTTCGATAAACCCACGTATATCCGGACCCTGAAACGGCTCTCCACGCTGCACGTTGACTGTATCCTGTCAGGGCACCATATTCCGTATCTGCGCGAGGGATACAGACTGGTGGGGCGGGCGTACGCGAAGGCGCTGATCGAGTGGCGGTAGGTACGGGGCCGGCAGAAAACATTCGCCACAAAAGGCACAAAAACACAAAAGCGCTTGGCAGTCCGAAATCGTCGTTTTCGAATGATCCAGGACAGCAGAGATGTTAACCCAACGCGAAATCGAAGACGGATTGACCGCGCTCGGATTGCAGCCAGGCGCGATTGTCGTGGTCCATTCGTCCCTGAGCAGCCTGGGACCCGTATCCGGCGGCGCGAACGCGGTGATCGATGCGCTGGTGGAAGCCCTCGGCCCCGACGGGACGCTGCTGATGCCCACGCATCCCGCGCGGGACGGACGCACGTTCGATCCGGACGCGATCCCTTCGGACATGGGCGTCATCAGCGAGACGTTTCGGTTGCGGCCGGGCGTGCTGCGCAGCCGGCATCCCTATCATCCGGTGGCGGGGTACGGAGCGAGGACAGGAGAGATCCTGTCCGATCACGAACAGAGCGCGGCGCCGGACGGGCCGGAAACGCCCTACGGCCGCCTGATCACACTCGGCGGAAAGGTGCTGCACATCGGATGCGACCTGGATACGATGACGCTGCTGCACACGGTGGAGGCGGAACTGGACCTGCCCTATCTCCGCGAACTGCAAATGGAGTATGTGGCCGAAGACGGCGAGGTCCGCGCGATGACGATCCGGCGGTGTCCGGGCGGGCATCGCGGGGGCGTGTTGAAGTTCGATCGGCTGTTCAGGGCTGAGGGCGCAATGGCGGTGGGTACGGTCGGCCCGGCGGTGTGCCGCCTGATCGACGCTCGCTCGGCCGCGGCCATCATGCGGCGCGAGATGTCGCGCGATCCAGGGTTTGCGCTGGACGAGAATCCGCAATGCGCCGACTGCGTGGGATACAGGGAGAAAATCGCGAGGTCCACCATAGGCCGTACGGCCGCCCGGCGCGATGAATCGACCCCTCCAGCGGAATCGCTGACGTCCCGGCTGAAAGATGAGGATTTCAGCCTGAGCGTACCGCTTTGGGAGGTGCATGCCGACACCGAAAAAGCGCTGGATCTGGTCGAAAAGGCGGGGATTTCATCGGTCGAAGTGCATACGAGTCACCTGGTCGATATCGATGACCTTTCCGGTTGTCTGGCGGATAGGGACCTCGAGGTCGTGGTTTTGCGCACGCCGTTCGCATCTGCTGAGACGCTGGCGGAGGCTTGTGGAATTGCAGCCGGATTCGACGTGAATACCCTTCACGTCCGGCTGCCCGACGGATTGGAGCCGGCGGGTCCGGGCGGTCCGCTTGAAAGCCTCTCCCGGATCGCCCAAGACAATGGGATGGACGTCCTTGCGGGGAACCGGGCGGGTGCGGATCCGTCGGATATCGCCGAAGGGCTGAGAGAGATCGGGTCGGCCAGGCTGAACCTGGCATACGATCCGTCCGCCGTCGCGGCGTCGGGCGGAAGCCCGTTCTATAAAGGACTCTATAAGGGGCCGATCCGAAGGTTTGTAAGACACGTCGACTTCAGGGACGTCGTCTCGTCGAGCGGTGACCCGGCGATTCCCGGCGAAGGCAACGCGGAACTCGTGGAGATTCTCTCCAATCTCAGATGCAGGAGCTTCGACGGGGTCTTCTGCCTCCGGCCGCTGCCCGGCGTCTCGGGATTTCAGGATGCCGTTAACGGACTTCGTGATATATTGATACGAATATAGTGTCGCGATCTGCTCACCCGGAGCACGGACAGCGGGATGGTCGGAAAAACGGATGCTGTAGAGTTGCCGCAACCGGAATTGGAAGGATGACGGAAAACAAGCGCTCAGCCGGAATCGTCGTGGAGAAGGACGTCCCCGTACCGATGTCCGACGGCGTGGTGCTGCGAGCAAACGTGTTCAGACCGGCCGGATCCGGGCGGTATCCCGGATTGCTGATGCGAACCCCGTATGGAAAGCCGAACGGCGGTTTCCAACGGGTCGTGCGGTCCGGATACGCCGTGGTCACTCAGGATTCACGGGGCCGATACGCTTCGGAAGGGACGTATATCCCGTATACGGTTGACGGCGGAACGCCGGATGCGCAGGACGGTTACGAGAGCGTCGAGTGGCTGGCGCGGCAGCGGTACTGCAACGGGAAGGTCGGCACGTTCGGCGGATCCTATAACGCGTGGATGCAGTGGATGCTGGCCAAGCTGCGGCCGCCGCACCTGGTTGCGATGTGCGCCTGGTCGATTCCCCTGGAGAATACGGAGGTGGACTGGTGGGGGTCTTTTCGTCCCGCACGGCGCGTCAAGTGGTGGATGGGAAGCATGGCGCCCGATATCCGGAGAAGGGAGGGCGCTCCGGGGCCCCACCACAAGGACGACGCGGTGGAAATCTGGGAAGACGTCGAGCGTATGCGATGGCTGTATTTCATGCCGTGGCTGGACCTGCCGCGCTACCTGCCCGGGGGACTCGCGGAATACGTCGAGGACTGGCTGCGGCACCCGAACCGCCGGTGCTGGAAATTCGACGAAGTGCACCGCGAAGTGGAGGTTCCGAACCTGGATTTCAGCGGCTGGTACGACCATTGCGGGGGCACGATGGCCCACCTCGGGCTGATGCAGAAGCACGGACGGACGGAAAACGCAAGAACGCAGACCCGGCTCGTGATCGGACCCTGGAACCACAACAACCTGGGCAGCCGGAAACAGGGGCCATTCGACTTCGGCCCGGCGGCCAAATTCAACCTGCAGGATGAAATGATTCGCTGGTTCGACCGCTGGCTGAAAGGCGATGACAGAGGGATGGAACGGGAGCCGGCCGTGCGGTACTTCGTGATGGGGTCCGGCGCCTGGAAGTCCGCGTCGACCTGGCCGCCGGAACGAACCGCGCCGGCAGTCTACTTTCTGGACAGCGACGGCGATGCGCACCTGCCCGCCGGCTCCGGCCGTCTGCTGGACGCCCCCGCCGCCGCCGGGCGCCCCGACACGTATGTGTACGATCCGAACGACCCGGTGCCCACGCTCTGGTCGACCGCGCTTTTTACGGAACCATCGGACCGGAGGCGGCTCGATTATCGTCCGGATATCCTTATTTATCGCACACAGCCCCTGGCAACCGACGTGGAGACGGTGGGGTATCCCGAAGTTGCTCTCTACGCGGCGACCTCGGCGGCGGATACCGATTTCTTCGCACGGCTCGTGGACGAAGTTCCCGGCGGCCCGGCGATGGACGTCGCATACGGAATGGTCCGCGCCCGCCACCGCCATTCGCTGGACGAGGAGGATTTCATCAACCCGGAAGCGGTGACCGAATACCGCATCCGCATGACGGCCACGGCCTGCAGATTCCTCGCGGGTCACCGGATACGCCTCGAAATCACCAGCAGCGATTTTCCGAATCACGACCGGAATCACAACACGGGCGGGAACGACCTCGCGGAGACGGAACTCGTTGCGGCGATACAGGAGGTCCATCACTCGAGGGAGTATCCTTCACGTCTGAAACTGCCGGTCCGTCCATGAACGGGCGACAGGATGCGCTGCAAAACGGGGAAAGGCTGTACGATATTCAATTGACTTCCGAATTCAACTGGCGCCTTTGCCATCCCGACCTCGAATCGGACAGCGGCGACGCGCCATGCGCCAGAGAGGCGCCGGGCGCGATGCTGCCGTACCGGGGACGCATCTGCATGTTCGGCGGCGGTACCCTCAGATACGGCGCTTCCTCCAGTCAGGGAAACAAATCCACGCTTGGCGCATTGAACGACCTGTGGGTGTACGATCCGACCCTTGAGGCATGGAACCTGCTGGAAGCGAACGACGGCGCTGCCGGATTCGACGCCTCGGCAGACAGGCCGTGCGCCCGCATGCTGCCCGCGTGGGTTGAATTAGACGACCGTTTCTTTCTGTTCGGCGGGTTGTCGATCCTGAGCGAAGGCTGGAAGTTTACCCTGCTGAACGACCTGTGGATGTACGACCCCGCGGATGGGCGATGGACGCTGCTGGAGCCGGACGACGGCGTTCTGCTGGAGCATCCCGATTTTGCGGGGCGGGGACGGCCGGCGACAATGGGCGGATTCGGAACGGCCGTTATCGGGAGCAGGATCTATCTCTTTGGAGGATGGGGCCACCGGGCGCCGCTTCCCCCGACGGTTGAAACCGCGGTGCTGAGCAGGCAACTCTGGACCTATGACACCCGGACCGGGGCCTGGGAACGGATTGAAGCGGCGGAGGGAGCGGCCTGGCCCCCGAAACGGTATGTCATGTCGATGACGGCCTGGAAGGGTCGGATTTACCTCTGGGCGGGGCGGGACACTCAGGACCGGGATCCGCAGTTCTATAACGACCTCTGGTGCTTCGATCCATCGGCGCGCGAATGGACCTGCCTCGCGGAAAACGATTTCAGGGCGGTGAACCGGCCTTCCGCCAGGTACGGCCAGGGTTCGGCAAGGATCGGGGACCATTGGTATGTTTTCGGCGGGTTCGGCCCGCGGGGGACCTTCATGCCAGAGGAAGTGAACGGACCACAATTGAATGATTTGTGGCGCCTGAATCTGAGGACCGGAGCGTGGACCTGCCTGCAGGCGTACGACGGTTCGAAGGACTATTCGGCGTCCGCGGCGTACCCCGGAGTCCGAAGGGTACCTGGCATGGCGGCTCTGGATGACTCAGTATACCTGTTCGGCGGCCTCGACCTGGCCAGCGGACCGAACGACGACGGGCCCGTGACGGGCTTCAACGACCTCTGGGAGGGGAGCGAGACACGTGCGCGCACAGCGGTGACTGCGTAATGACGGGAGATGGACGATGAAACTGATGATTATGACGGACCTGGAAGGCGTGGCCGGAATTCTCAATTTCGAGGACTGGTGTACGCCGGACGCGATGTATTACGATAAAGCAAAGCGGCTGCTGACGCTCGAAGTCAACGCCGCGGTGGACGGGTTCAGCGAAGGAGGCGCGGAAGAGATCCTGGTGGTCGACGGACACGGACACGGCGCCATGGATCCCGAACTTCTGGACGAACGCGCGCAACTGATGCGGGGCCACGCCGCGCCGATCTGGCCCTGGAGTCTGGATGAGTCTTACCACGGAGTGGCATACGTGGGGCAGCACGCGAAGGCCGGGACGCCCTGGTCGCACCTGACGCATACGGGAAGCTTCGCGTGCGTGGACTATGCGATCAACGGAATCTCCATAGGCGAATACGGGCAGCTGGTGCTGTGCGCGATGGAGCTCGGGGTTCCGGCGATTTTCGCGGCGGGCGAGGACGCGTTCGCGTCGGAGGCGGAAGCGCTCACGCCCGGCGTTGTGACCGTGGGCGTGAAACGCGGGCTCCTTCCTGACGGACTGGAACACCTGGACGCCGAAGCCTACAGCCGAGCCAAGCTGAGCGCGGTCAACCTCGCGCCGGCCCGGTCCCGCGCGCTCATCCGAGAGGGCGCCCGCGCGGCCATCGAGAAGTTGAAGGATAATCCTTCGTCTTTCCAATATCCGGAAATGGCCCCGCCGTACGTGCGCACCGCGAGCTACCGCAAGCGCGGCGATACACCGGGTTTCAGCACCCGCGACGAGCACACCGACAGCATCATCGGATTGATGAACATGCCGCAGACACGGGTGGCGTAACCCGGCCGGTGTCCGGTTGAATCCGCGGAATCCCACGTAACCGGGAGCTTCCGAATGATTGAGATCACACACGAATTCGACGCGCCCGGCCCGCAGCCGAACGGCATGCAGGCCACGGCGGACGGCATCTGGATTCTGGACCAGAAGACGAATCAGGCGGCTCTGGTTTCATTCACCGGCGAAACCCTGAAAACGCTGGATACGGCGTCGGACCGCGGGAGCGGGATCACGGACGCGGGTTCGGCACTGTGGCTGGCCTCCACGTATGACCGGAAGATTCTTCGCGTGGATCGCGAAACAGGCGAGACCGT
>CAZKDZ010000266.1:0-3723 GCA_964551635.1 uncultured bacterium
CAAAGGGCTGGTCTTCCAGCACCTGCGCATTGAAAATCCGCCCGTTATAAGCCGTAGTCATCGCCACCTCCCCATCGGCCAGCATCTGCGGAGGTTGCGCGCCGGCCTCCCACCACACGATGTATTCCTTTATCGTATCCAGTTTCCGGAAGGCGCGATCCACGCCGGCGGGCGTGTCGAGTGCGGCGTAGACCGAATCGATCGGAACCCCGTCGGCCATCAGCGCGAATTCCAGGTTCACCTGAGGCGAGCGACGCATGCCGCGGCGGCCCGGAAACTTCCCCAGATTGAAAAAGTCGGCGATGGTTGCCGGTTTCTCGCCCTGGAAGTGCTTTCTGTCGTATGCAAAAATCGTGGAACCGAACAACGAGGTCGGGCCGCAGTCCGTCATCGTTCCCGGCAGGAAGTCCTCAGCCGCGGTCGTACCGTCGGCGCCGGCCGGGAGGGACTCCACTTCCACGGGTTCGAGCAGACCCTCGTCACATCCTGACACGAGGTCGGCAATCTCCAGGTCGACCACGTCCCAGAAAACGTTGCCTACGTCGACCTGGGCGCGGATCTGCGCCAGGCCGCCGTTGTAGTCTTCCAGATTGATCGCGATACCCGTCTCCGTGGTGAACCGCTCGTGGTAGCCTTTGACACACGCTCGCGCGTAGGACCCACCCCATGAAACGACTGTCAGCGGCCGGTCGCCGGGAACGGCGGGGATTACGATGATCAGATACAGTATCCCCGCAAACGCGACAGACACGATTTTCCTGCCAATGAGCTTCACGCGGTCTCTGCCTCGTCATCCGGGTCCAATACCCGGCAGTCCGTGGGCGTCCATCCGATCCGGACCAGGTCTCCCACCAGCATGGCGCCGTGCCCAACGATATTCGGTATCTTCGCAATGAAATCCGAACGGCCGCAGACGTTCACGCGAACCCGCAAATGGTCGCCCAGAAAGGTGATGTCCTCGATTCTTGCGTCGAGTTCGTTCGTGTACAGGCCGGGATCGGGCGAGATGGCTACCCGTTCGGGTCGGATCGAAAGCGTGGTGTCGTCCCCCGGGCCGCAAGGTGCGACGCGAAGAGCGCAGATGGTCTGGCCGCCCGTCTCGACTTCGCAGATGTCCCCGTCGACGCTCCTCACGCGTCCGTGAAGACGGTTGTTCTCCCCGATAAAGCGGGCGACAAACGAGCGTTCGGGCTCTTCGTAGAGAACCTCGGGCGCGGCCACCTGCTGGACGTCGCCGCTTCGAAGCACGGCGATCCGGTCCGACATAACCATCGCCTCCTCCTGGTCGTGGGTGACGTACACGACCGTTACGCCGAGGCCTTTCTGGATGCGCCGTATTTCGTACTGCATTTCCTCCCGAAGGCGCCGGTCCAGCGCTCCGAGCGGCTCGTCCATCAGCACGAGATCCGGCTCGAATACCAGCGCCCGTGCGATCGCGACCCGCTGCTGCTGCCCGCCGGAAAGCTGGGACGGCTTCCGTTCTTCGAGGCCTTCAAGCCGGACAAGGTCAAGGGCCCGCCCCACGCGTTCACGGCATTCCACCGCGTCCATCCCGCGCACCTCCAGTGGAAAGGCGAGGTTGCGGCCCACCGTCATATGGGGAAAGAGCGCGTAATTCTGAAAGACCATGCCGATCCCGCGTTTGCGCGGCGGCAACTCGTGCACGGAACGACCGTTGATTCGTATGGCGCCAGACGAGGGCGTTTCGAACCCCGCGAGCATCATGAGACACGTGGTCTTGCCTGACCCGGAGGGCCCGAGCATGGTGAGGAATTCGCCCTTCCGGACGCTGAGATCGAGATCGTCGACAACAAGGGTACGGCCGTCAAAGCTCTTGCTGACACCCTCGAACTGGACGTGCGCCGTCTCGTTTCCGTGCATCGCGTTATCCACCGGTTCCCTTCCCTCACGGATCGATGTGTTGTGGGTGGAAATTCACCGAGATGCCGCGGCCCGCGCTGCCTGACGTTTTATTTCGCAGCAGAACGCCTTCGCATCCACTCGACCGTGAAAAGCAGCAGGACAGCGAAGACAATCAGAAAGGTCGCCACCGCAAGGATGGTCGGGCTGATCTGCTCCCGAATGCCGGCCCACATCTGGCGCGGAATCGTGCGCTGTTCGATCGCGGCCATGAACAGCACCACGACCACTTCATCGAAAGACGCGGCGAAGGCGAACAGCGCCCCCGAGATCACACCGGGCGCAATCAGCGGGAGTTGAACGCGACGAAAGGTCCGCACCGGTCCCGCGCCGAGACTGGCGGCCGCGCGCGTCAGGTTGGTGTCGAAGGCGGACAGCGTCGCGGTCACCGTGATCACGACAAACGGGGTTCCCAGCGCCGCGTGTGCCAGAATCAGGCCCAGATGCGTCTGCGCCAGTCCAAGGTTCGAGTAAAAGAAGAACATGCCCGCCGCCGCGATGATCACCGGCGTCACCATGGGAGAAATGAGCAGTCCCATCGCAAGCCGCCGGCCGGGCATGGCCGGGCTGGAAAGCCCCATCGCCGCGAGCGTACCCAGGCCTGTCGCCAGGACCGTAGAGGCCACCCCTATGATCAGGCTGTTGACGAGCGCGCGCGTCCATACCTCGTTCTCGAGGATCTGCCGGTACCAGCGCAGCGAGAATGCTTCGGCATCCAGACGCAGCATGCCCTCGGTAAAGGTGAAGTAAGGCTCCGCGTTGAAGCTCAGGGGCACGATCACAAGGATGGGCGCGACGAGAAACAGGAACACCGCGGCACAGAAGCCGACGTAAATACCGCGTCCCACGCGTTCCCGCGTCCCGATAAACGCCATCTCAGCCCAACCTCATCCGCTCGATGCCAACCACCCTGTCGTAGACCAGATACAGTGCGCCCACGCAGGCCAGGAGGATGCCGCCCAGCGCCGCGGCAAGACCCCAGTTGAGCGAGGTCTGCATATGGAAAGCAATCATGTTCGATATGAGCTGCCCGCTGCTCCCGCCCACCAGCGCGGGGGTGATATAGTATCCGATGGCGAGAATGAACACCAGGAGAGATCCCGCGCTCACGCCCGGAAGCGTCTGCGGCCAGTACACCCGCCAGAAAGCCTGAATGGGACTCGCGCCAAGGGAGGCCGCGGCGCTCATCTGAATGGGCGGGATGGCGCGCATGATCGAGTAAAGCGGAAGTATCATGAACGGCAGCAGCACGTGTGTCATCGCCACCAGGGTCCCGGTCATGTTGTAAATCATGGCCAGACGTCCGTCGTCGCCGATCAGACCCGCAGCCACGAGCAGGTCGTTGAGAACGCCCTGGGTCTGCAGCAGCACGATCCAGGACGTGGTTCGCACAAGCAGCGACGTCCAGAAGGGGATCAGTACGAGAATCAGAAGCAGATTGCCGACACGCGTGGGCGCATGCGCGATCAGGTGAGCAATCGGATAGCCGAGCAGCAGACAAAGCGCCGTGATTGTCAGGCTCACCCAGAGGGTCCGCCACAGCAATGGAAGGTAGATGCGGCGTTCTTCGGGCTGGCGTGCGATGGCGCCGCCAGGCAGGCTCTGAAGGTCGACGGCGTTCAGATAATGACGCGCGGTGAATCGCTCCCCGGCGCTTCGGATGGCATGCCAGGTTCGCGCACCGCCGCAGCCGGAATCGATGGCGATCATCGCTCCGCCCCACAGTCCGCTGTTCACGCGCCCGAGCCGCCGCGCGCTCTTCGTCAATACGCTTCGCAGCCCGCCCCGGACCCGGTTGACGCG
>CAZKDZ010000267.1:0-17593 GCA_964551635.1 uncultured bacterium
CTATCGTCTCTACTTCGGAGGCTGTATATTGTCTCATCGAGCGTATCCTTTCTCCCTCGTCCGAGGGGCCTCGCGGGTTTTTGGTGACACGTAAGGATACGCTCTTTTTTTATCTCATCCACAACTTTTGAATATAACTCATGATCGCCTGGATTCGGCCATTCCGGGAGTGGCCTGATGCGGCCACTGCAGGATCGCCTTGATCAGGCCATTGCAAGATCGCCCTAATCAGGCCGCCTCGGATGCGATCGAGGTTTCTGACCCTCCGGCAATGTTCCTACCTTCACAGTGTCACCCTGACAGTCAAGGAGGGAAGCACATGGCAAACCGGAGGTTCGAGATGAATCAGTATCGCCAGGTATTGACGAGTATGCGTTTGGGCGATTTGGATCGCGCGTTCGGGGTTGATGGGGCGGCAGAACCCCGCTGCTCATCATCGATGACTTCGGCCTTAAAAGCATGGCGCCGCCACACGACCATGACTTCCACGACCTCATCTCCGAACACTACAAACGCGCCGCTACCATCGCCACCTCAAACCTCAGCTTCTCCGAATGGGTCGACGCCTTTCCCAACCGACTGCTCGGAGCCGCTACACTCGACCGCCTCAGGCACGGCCCGTGTCGTGTCATCCTCGACGGCAATGGCTATCGCTGCCCAAAACCCTTACCACAGGCGCCAGAAAAATACCTTGGAAACGAGGTGGAAAAACACTAGCTGCATACCCCGGCCGAAACCTAGAATTCGACCGTTCAGAGTGGCTCCACTGTGCCGATCATGGGTGGCGCCATTGCACCGATCATTGACATAACATCAAGCCCAGGACTCATTTGCGTCCTGGGCGTTATTGGAGCAGTAATTCCAACGGCCCACAGATCAGTTGGTCAATAAGTGATTTAAAGATTCTCGCGCCAACTGCACACTGTGTGCGTCGAAGCCACGCGCCATTGGGCGATCTATGTAAATCACGCCTTCCAGAATAGCGGTCGTTTCAGGGTGTGGAAAATAACGTAATGCCCGCATAGCGTGGTTCTTGTACCGTTTTCCCCTGGTGGCGCTCATCAACAGCTTTCGCACCTTCGCTTGCTTTGCTGGATCATTTCTAAGAAAGCCATTCTCGTCTTACATCATATATCGGAGAGTCACAATAGCGTAACTCTTATCATTCTTTAATGCTTCAATGACCGGCTCAAACGCTGGCTCTCCAATATTCGCTAATCCCCGTGTAGCGATCCCTCCGAAATAATCGATTTGAAATGGAATAAATCGCGGGTCGTTTTGCCAGGAAATCAACTCGTACAATTGGGCGTTAATTTCCCCACAATCACCCTCAGCAATTTCAGGAATGATGACAGGTTCGCCAGCTTGCACTGCCTTTATCTTCTTGTCGTACCTGTGGGCCATTTTTAACAAGATTTGTTTATACGGCTCCGGCCATGGCCTTCTCTCTAAACGATACATCTCCAGCACCAGCACATACATATTTCGCAGAGACATATTCTGGCTTATTCTCTGCCAACGTTCCAAACGATCTGGATGGCGTGCAGCCGAAATATTAACTTCCTCTTCAGTCCAACCGTGAGAAGTGAAAATTGACAGGAGCGCGATATAAAGCAGCTTCATTGTGTATCCTTACAAATGATTACGCCAATCCACGTATCCAGCGTTATACGGTCACTCCATTGCGTTTAGTCGGCCCTGATTTCATCTTTTACTTTCCCTCAGGATTTCGTCTGCGATCAATTTTACATCGCGTTTTTCGACGACCTCCTCTTCCTCCTTGCCGCCATCCACAGTCGTCTGTTCGTCGTCGTCCTTGCGTTGCACGACTTGCTGGATCATTTCGAGTGCGATTTTATAGTGCATCACCTGCCTCCAAAAAACGAATAGAACTCGCCTTTTGTCAACTTTAACTATGGCTTGTTGACGATCGCCCGTTTGCGGCAATGGCGGACAGCAATTTTGACCAGGAGCGAAATGTAGCTGACGCCGGTTCTGCCATCAAGTCCGAGCATCAGAGTACAAAGTTTGGGTGCTCCACACTTTCCTGTCGACTATATTCTCCTTACCAAAACCGCGAGGACATGGAAATCCTCGCGGTTATGTTTTAAAGAGGCGGGACAGCTGTTTCGATCTATCCGCTACCGGGCGGGTTAGTGAGGCGGGGCCGGTGCTGCCTCTCTTTTCTTACTATCCTTTTCGGGAGCTACCTATTCCTTTCTAAGAACCATTGCCTTTGCTGGCGTCTCGGGTGTGGCGCCTACAAACTGATATTTTGGCATTTCAAACCTCGTTAGATGTAACACCTCTTCTGTCAGAGTTCTATTGGTTACCTGCCGTTGTTGTAGATGACAACCTGCCTCGCGTCTCCCTTGCCGTTAGCGGGCTGGCTGAGGACCAGAGTTGTGGTCTCCGTGGGTATGTCTACCTGCACGGGCTTCCACTCGTTGATGTCGATTTCCGGTATCTCGACAGGCGCGATCTTAAGGAGGCCTTTGATCGGATTGAGGACGTCGGGCCTCAGGCTGCCTTCTTTGAACTCAAGGATCTGGCCTGTCCTGCTGACAATCACCTTCGGGTACGTACCTTCAAAGACACTTGGCCTCTGGATAGTTTCTATAATCGTGGGCTCACCGCTGAGGTCATACACGAGTACAGATCTGCCGAGTGCCATCTCGCCAATGTCATCTGCAGAGTCATGCTGGTGAAGTACGGCTTCATCTTTGCCGTCGTTGTTGACATCTCCAACATTTAGCTCGAACCATTCGTCGCCCGTATCCAGAGTGATGCCTGTGCTTTGCACAATCATGCTGCCGTTTTGCCACCTGCCGACTTTCATCTCCAGCTCAAGCCAACTGCAAGCTTCACTGTCAGGATGGGAGTCGAACTGCTCTGTGAAGACGATTTCGGAAAACCCATCTCCATCAATGTCGCCAAGGGCGATGTTGTACAAACGACCGGGCTGAGGAAGGCGTTGTATGCTATACTGGTTCTCGCCAGCGCTCAGGTAGAGAGCGATGAAGTTGTGATACTGCTCGCCTATGCTACCGGATCCGGCGGCAGCGAAGTCGAGAATGCCGTCGCCGTTCAAGTCGGCGGCGTCCCAGTCTTGCACGAAGGACAAGGTACTATTGTCCTCCCACACCTTCGTCAGCTGATTGTTGACTATGTCGAAGACGACAATACCGCCCGTGATGTACGGGTTGAGTCTATACTTCCAAAAACCGATCAACCTCTCCGTACCGTCCTTGTCAACTTCCAATACCGCTTTCCGTAAGCCTTTAAGCTCTGGCGACGAGAAGGTCCTCACCTGTGCGAAAGGCTCTTGTACCAACAGGCCCAAGGCAAGGACAGCGAATAAGAGTCTCATAGCGAATCTCCTTTCTCTAAATCGTCTAATTGGAGATGAGGTTTATGATAGCATTCACGCCTTCTTCATAACGGTAGATCTGCACGTGAACAGTATTGCCCTTTATGTAAGCATATCCATCTGGCCTGCGCAGACCTAAGCTGTCTTGCCATACGTCCTTCAGGTACTCTTGGTCGTCAGCAATGCCTGCCTTGCCTCCAAGATCCTTGATAGGACCGATATCATAGGCACAACCATACTGGTGAAGGCTCTTCCGCGCTGCGCCCTTGATAGAGACATTTTGACGCGGCTTTCTCGTCGAGCTCTCGATACGCAGCTTTACCTTCGACTTATTCGCCTTCTTGACCCACTTCTTGTAATGCGCTTTGAGCTTGCCATAGTTCGTTATAAGATCGGTCTGCAGCTTTATCTCTGCTCCTGACAGCCACCTGCTGGATCTGCCGGGGACGCGGATGTCCCTGTCTAAATACTGCTGACGCACCATCGCAACTGCATCCTGCTCTATCGTGCCCGACTTATAGAGCTGGGGCTCTGCCCTCACCTCTATACGATAATGTAACGCATTTCCACGCGTACTGGAAGCCATTAGAGGGCTAAAATGCAGATTCTTGTCGTTGCCAGAACCAAGAAAGTCAAGGGTACCACTAGTGGCAGTCATAGCAGAGTAGTCCCACGTTATTCTTCCAACGCCACCAGTGGCATTAGCGGTATGGTGAGTGTCTTTCGAAATAAAGCGCCCTTGTAAAACGTCGCTCGATAGAGTGAGGTACAGCTCAGGCGTGGGGATCTCCGCCCACAGGCCATCGTCCAAGACGTAGTAGGTCTGTTCAAACTCCCACAGGGCAAAATCGTCAATGAGCCGTAGCCTGGCAGGAATCATCGCGTCATCGTCTTCATCGCGAGGGGCAGTCACGTTGATTTCCTCAAGCGGGACTGGGTTGTCATACGTCCCGGTACCGTCGTCAAACTCGTGAGCCTGCTCGTCATCATCCACATAGTAGTGCTCGGTAGCCGCCAGCGCAGAGCCAGCCATCAAGAGTACTGCGACAAGAACCTTCAGCATCAGACACCTCCCATTATTCAGAAGACGGTGGGTCGGGGACATGACGATTCGCCATAGCAAAATAGGCGGCGGCAATGTTCGTATTGCCTCTCGCCAGATGAACCTTTCCCATGCCTATATTGCACCACATAACCTGAAAGCGGAGCCTGAGATCTTCAGAGCCGCCAAAGGCCTCTATACCGCTGTTGAAATAGCCTTCTGCGGTGTCAAATTTGTTGGTCTTCACATACAACCATCCCAACTGATTCATTGCACGCGCACGCTGCATCGGCGACCTCGAGATGCCGAGCATAGCCTTATACTTCTCTATCGATTCCTTTGACTTACCGCTCGCCCTCAGATCTTTCGCTGCCCTCTCCAGCTCATCAGACGTCACAGCCCGCTTGTCAGCATGCTCACCAGCACCGAATTGTTCTGCCATTAGGGTATAGTCGCCAAACCCTATCTTACCGTCGTCATCAAGGTCATACTTCGCCTCATAACGCTCATCGCCCGCCGCGGCACCATACCTGCTGGCGAATTGTACAAAGTCAGCGAAATCAACCTTGCCGTCCTTGTTGAAGTCTGAAGCGGAAACAACGGCGATGCCTGCAACAACGAAAAACAAAAAGGTCAATACGACAGCAGATCTCATAAAACCCTCCCTTCTAGTGTGAACTGCGCAACAGCTGTCAGCTTTTTGCAGGCAGCTGTACCCTTCCAACGTCTACTCCCTAGGGGCACCCGGCAAATCCTTCTTGAAATATCGATTCCGATATTCCACCGGTGAAATGCCGTGAATCCGGACAAACGCTTCGCAAGGGCGCTTGGACGAACGGAACCCACAGTCGGCTGCGATTTCCTTCATATACATTGTCGTTTCGCAGATCAACCGTTCAGCCCGAGCGATCCTGATCTCTCTCAGTTTTTCCCGAAATGTCTTTCCGAAATATTCTCTGAACAGCCTGCAACCGTAGGACGGCGTGAACCGGAATTCACGCCTGACGTCATCGAAACACAGGTCCGGATTGCTGTAATTCGCCTCCAGAAACGACTCCATCCACGTCTTCCGAAAATTCTGTGAGTTCGCGGAATTGACTGGAGTCTCAGGGTGTTCCTCTTTCTGCCTGGCATTATCCAATTTTCCCAGAAAATCAAGCTCGAGTGGCTCTTCTGTCAGATCGAGGGGCGCGGCTGGAGTAACGACGACCAGCCTGGCCTCGATTCTCTCCGTACTCGAAGTCCCCGGTCGTGTTTTACCGTGCACGATCTGCAGCTGCACGTCGGCAGTTGCAAGGTCAAGGTTTCGGTTCTTGGAATTCCTGAGCTCATTCAATGCAGTTTTCGCGAAGAAAATCTCATACGGACCTTCACCCAGGAGTTCCTCAAGCCTCGATTTGACTGCAGGGTCTCCTTCCAGAATGAGGACCTTCTGCCGTACCACATCAGGCGCAATCAAAACGTGACTTCCAGTGCGATTCCTCCCGTACAGTACGACGATTGCGCGGATTCTTCAGGAGACCGGGCGGTCCATAATCGATATCCGAAATGGAGAAATAATCTTGTATGGACTCCACCTCTCGTGACTGCTATTCAAACTATGATCATAATAGTATCGAATAATCTCCCTACGCAATTCAAAAAGAATCCTTATATTTGTCATTTGTTCCGCAAATTTGCACTTTTCGATTGATCGAATTCAACTCAAACAAAAATCCCGTGAAATCGTGATGAACCGCGAGGCAGACCCCTTCCTTAAATGAAGGCAATTGCACGGTTGTTTCAGGACACTCTGGTGATCCGAAATTGACATCAAATATCAGTTATTCATCCAATATGAATCCACGATCCGTGACTGCCGTTCAATTAGCGAATATTATAATATCGAAGAATCTTCCCGCGCAAACACAAAAGCATCCTCATATATGTCATATGCTCCGCAAATGTGCACTTTTCTTCGGATCCTGTTCAACGCGAACTGTACTGTGTCGCATTGTGCGACAGTCTCTTGCATCTGTCGCACGAGGGCGATTTTTGGGATGTTCAAACTGTATCAGATTAGGAATTTCATGAGTTCGTCGCTATCAGCAAAATATAAGTGATACTTCTTTCAGTGGGATTTTACGTGGGTTCAGTACGCCGAGGCAACCCACCCTGACGCTCCATCCACGGCTCATTCATTCCTTCGTCACATCATTCAACTCTCTTGCCGCACGCATACGGACCGGCTTCTCGATAGAGAGGTGTTCAGCGCGCCACGGCGAGTCGGATTCCTGTCCGGGATCGTCACATTCCGGGCTTGACTTTGTCGGGGTCGGGCTATATGATCCGTCTTATGGAAAAAGGCGTCGCGACGTTCGACGTTGTTGTGGCGGGCCTGGGCGCGATGGGCAGCGCCGCGGTATACCATCTGGCGAAACGGGGAATGCATGTCGCCGGCTTCGACCGGTTCCATCCGCCGCACGCGCACGGGTCTTCGCACGGACACGCGCGGGTGATCCGCGAGGCCTACGCCAGCGGGCCTGAGTACGTGAATCTTGTCAGACGCGCTTACACTCTGTGGGAAACGCTGGAAGAAGAGAGCGGCGCGGAACTGGTCAGGACGTACGGGCACCTCTCCATGCGGCCGCCTGGCGGCGCCGAACGACTCGGCGTCCTGGAAAGCGCGCGTGCGTTCGATATTCCCGTCGAGCGGGTCTCGGCGGAAGACGTGCGGCGGCGTTATCCCATGTTCCGGGTCGAAGACGGCTGGGAGGGCATCTTCGAGCCAAGGGCGGGCGCCGTGTTTCCGGAGGCGTGCATCGGTGCGCATCTGAGGCTGGCGCAATCCTCGGGAGCGGTGCTGAACTTCGACTGTCCGGTGATGGAATGGACCGCGGATGGAAACGCGGTGCGGGTGAAAACGCAGTTGGGCGAGATCTCGGCAAGCAGGCTCGTCGTCTGCGCCGGCGCCTGGGTCACCCGGCTGGTGGCGGACGTGGCGCTTCCGGTGGAAATCGAACGGATGACGCTGTTTTTCTTTCGGCCACTGCGGAACGCGGAGATGTTCGCGTCCGGCCACTGCCCGAACAATACGTGGGTGTGCGAGAACGGGGTTTCGTTCTACTGTCAGCCGGACTTCGGACGGGGCTTCAAGGCGGCACTGCACTGCGGGCGCGCGGGGGTCAATCCGGACACCCTCGACCGGAAACCGTCGCCGGAGGACGAGGCTCAGATTCGCCCGCTCGTGGATCGGTTCATTCCCGATGCGGCGGGGACCGTCGTGGAAAGCCACGTTTGCATGTATACCAATCTTCCGGATTCAAGGTGGATTGTGGATTGCCACCCCGAAGATGAGCGGGTGATTATCGCATCGCCGTGTTCCGGACATGGGTTTAAATTCTCGTCCGCGATTGGAGAGATGGTGGCGAAGATGTGTACGGGCGAAACCGATGCGGCGGATCCGGGGATGTTCGGCATTGCGCCGCTGCTGGCCGGAGGATCGCTGACGTGACGATACAGGACCACGTATCGTGGGTGGATTTCAATGACGACACGCTTCGCTTTTCGCGGGCGATTGGCGCGGACATGATCTGCCTGGACATTCGCGCGATGCACAGGCTGGATCCCTCGATGGATCTGCGCGACGGCCGGGACAGCCGTCCCTTCTTCGAAGCGGCCAGGAAGAAGGTGGAAGCCCACGGAATGGTACTGTTCAGCGTCTTCATGGCGGGATGGGACGAACTGGCTTTCGGCCTTCCCGACCGCGATGAAAAGCTCGAGGCGTGGCGAAGCATGTTGCGCTGTCTGGGCGAGGCGGGAATACCCGCGCTGGGCTACAACTTCAAACCCATGGGCAACTTCCGCACGGCCTCGACGCCCCCGGGCCGGGGCGGATCCACGTACAGCACGTTCGATTACGAGGCGTTTTCGAGGAACAGGCCCGAACCGCACGATCCTCCGGTAGCCGAGGCGGAGATCTGGGCGAATATGAAGCACTTTCTGGAGTGCGTGGTTCCGGTGGCGGAGGAGGCGGGCGTGAAGATGGCGCTTCATCCGGACGATCCGCCCATCCCGGAGCCGCTCGGAGGCGTTGCCCAGATCGTGTCCACGCTGGATCAATATCGGCGAATCTTCGCGGCTGCGCCGGGAGACAGCAACGGTATGCTGTTTTGCCAGGGTTGCGTGACCGAAATGGGCGTGGATGTGTACGAGACCATCCGCGAAATGGGCAGTCGCAACAAGATCGTATTCGTACACTTCAGGAACGTGCGCGGGACCCTGCCCCGCTTCCAGGAGGTGTTCCTGGATGAAGGCGACGTGAATATGCGCAGGGCGATGGAGGTGTACAAGGAGATCGGGTTCAACGGGCCATTCATGATGGATCATACGCCGGGTATCCCCGGCGACGAGAAGTCCAGGGCCGGGCACGCGTATGCCGTGGGGTACATTCGCGCGCTGATACAGGCGGTCTATGGGTAGAAGGACATGGCGATATCAATTCGCGGATATCTGGTCTTGTAGGGGCGTCCCTCGTGGGCGCCGGATCACCGGGGAGACGTTAGACGTGAGAGGGGAGAGATTGCTCGCCTTGTGAGGTTTCTTCACCTGCCGGAGGCAAGAAGGAACAGAATATCTGACAAGGGCTTCTTCTCCCGTCTACCCTCTACCGTCTCACCGCCTCTGGAAAATTAGCAAGGGAACCGGGGACGTTTGGGGGTGGCGGGGTTTCTCCGATACCTAAATGGGAGGACATTTACATGTACATACAGGAACAGCTTCCGTGGGACCAGATCAACGACGATACGCTGAGTTTCTTCAAGGCGATCGGTGTGGACTATCTCACGGTGAACGGCATCCCTCACGATGTGCGTGAGGGCACGGATCGCACGGAACTCTGGCGGGACGTGAAGGCGTTGGCCGAGTCGCACGGTTTGAAGTTGACGAACCTGGCGGCAACGGGTTGGGACGAAATATCGCTCGCGCTGGACGACCGCGACGAAAAGATCGACGCATGGTGCCAGCTTCTGCGGAGCATGGGCGAGGTCGGCGTTCCCACGCTGGGGTACAATTTCAAGCCGGCGGGGAATTTTCGAACCGCATCCGTACCCCCGGGCAGAGGCGGCGCCAGATACAGTACGTTCGATTACGAAAAGATGATGGAGGACCCGCCGTACTATCCGGACAAGGCCATATCCGAAGAGAAGATCCTGGAGAATATCCAATACTTCCTGGAACGCGTCATCCCGGTGGCGGAAGAGAACAACGTTCGCATGGCGCTGCATCCCGACGATCCGCCCATTCCGGAACCCCTGGCCGGCGCCGCCAGGATCGTGTCCACCCTCGAACAGTATCATCACATCTTCGATATGGTGCCCAGCCGCAGCAACGCCATGTTGTTCTGCCAGGGCTGCGTCGCGGAGATGGGCGTGAACGTGTGCGACGCCATCCGGGACATCGGGGGCCGCGACAAGATCGTCTACGTGCATTTCCGGAATATCCGGGGCGGTCCCAGGAGTTTCCAGGAGGTCTTCGTGGACGAGGGAGACCAGGATATGTACGAGGCGATGCAGACCTATAAGGAAGTGGGATTCGAGGGGCCGTTCATGATGGACCATACGCCTGGGTTTCCGAACACGGATTCCACGTTCTGGGCGGGGCGCGCGTTTGCCGTCGGGTATATGCGGGCGTTGATCCAGGCGGTATATCGATAGTCGATCGGCGTCCGGACCCTGACGGGCTTCACTGGAGGCGAGAATGGCAAAGCGACGGGAAGAAGTGAACGCGAGAGAGGACGCGCGGAAGGGAACCGTTCGCGTGGCGATGATCGGGGCAGGAGGGCGCGCAACCAGCGCGCATTACCCCTCGCTCAAGGCCTTGAACGGCGTTGAGATGGTGGCCGTATCGGAACTGAGCGAACAGAGGATGGCCGATGCGGCCGCACGGTTTGGCATTCCGGGGCAGTATCCGGACTACAGGCAGATGATCGAGATAGAAAAACCGGACGCCGTCTACGCCATCATGCCGCCCCATCACCTGTACGATATCGCGGCAACGGTGATGGAGACGGGTTGCCATCTGTTTATTGAGAAACCCCCCGCGATGACAACCGAACAGACCCGGCAGATGGCGCTGATTGCGCAGAAGCACGAGGTGCTCACCGGCGTGACCTTCCAGAGGCGGTTCGCGCCCGTCATCCGGTACGGGAAGGAACTCTGCGAAAAACGCGGGGCCGTCCACAGCGCGGTGGCCACGTTCTACAAGAATGCCGTAGGCGGCGCGCCGTACTACAGGGGAGCCATCGATATCCTCACGTCCGATGCCATTCATGCGGTAGACACGCTGCGCTATCTGTGCGGCGGCGAGGTGGAATCCGTGGCCAGCGACGTCCGCCGGGAAGGCGCAACACATACCAACATATACCTCGCGCTGGTGAAGTTCAGTTCCGGCGCAACCGGCGTGCTGCTCACCAACTGGATGACGGGGCGACGCATCTTCTCCGTGGAAATCCATTCCCCAGGCATCTCGGTCTTCGGGGACCCGGAAGAAGGCGGGCGGGTATTCGCGGATAACCGGGATGAACCCGTAGAAGAGCTCGATCCTTTCCAGCTCGGCGGCGGGGACGACACGTGGCGCGCTTACGGCGCTTACGATATCAACCGCCACTTCATCAACTGCGTGAGAGACGGGAAACAGCCGGAGACATGCTTCGAAGATGCGGTGAAGACCATGGAACTCGTGGACAGCATCTATCAGTCGCAGATATAATACGAATTCATCTTGGCGGGACACTGTTCAGCTGACTTTATCTCGGAAGGAGTTGGCAATGGACTTCATAGACGATGTGCGGACAAGGTCGAGCAGATTTGAGTCCCGGCTCGAGCACTTGAATACGGAAGAGGCCACAAAAACCGCGCTCGTTATGCCTTTCATTCAGATGCTTGGCTACAACATCTTCGATCCAACCGAGGTCATTCCTGAGTATACGGCGGACTTTGGCAATAAGAAGAACGAGAAGGTGGACTATGCCCTCATGTTGGACGGCGAACCAATCGTGCTCATAGAAGCAAAGAGGCACGGGGCTAACCTGAGGGTGGAGCAGGAGTCACAACTCTTCCGCTACTTTTCTGCTACCTCCGCCCGGTTTGGCATTCTAACCGACGGCATCGTCTATCGCTTCTACTCGGACCTCGACGATTCAGGAAATATGGACAAAAGGCCGTTCTTCGAGTTCGACATGTTGGAATTCACAGACTTGCAGGTCGGCCAACTCAAGCAGTTCCACAAGGATAATTTCGACCCTATGGAAACTGTGGAGACTGCACGAAAACTGAAATACACCAACGAGATCAAACGTGCTCTCACCGAGGAGATGAGGAAGCCTTGCGAAGACTTTGTACGATTGATCCTTACCCGAATCGAGTATCCCGGAACCAAGACAAAGCAGAGAATTGAGCAGTTCACTCCTCTGGTACAACAGGCGTTTGCCCAGTTTGTAAAAGACTTGATCGACGCTCGACTGAAGTCCGCTTTGGAACGTGGCAATGAACTGGCAGACGAAGCTGCGACGGAGGAGGCGGACGCCGATGAGGCTCTGGACGATGTGGATTACCCGTTGCATCTGTTGATGAACTCCAAGGGCGTACAGGCCAGAGCGCGCTATGACGGCGAAGGCAGCTTTGTCGTGCTGAATGGATCGCAAGCCGTGAAAGACGAACAACCGTCCATGCCGGAACAGTACGGCGCGATGAGGAAGGCCTTGATGGACCAGGGAATCCTGACGGACGAGGGTGCCACGCTTAGGCTGACGTCGGATCAGACCTTCAATACTTCGTCCGGTGCGGCCTCTTTTCTTTTGGCTGCAAGCAGGAGTGGGCTAAGGGTCTGGAGAGATGCAGAGGGACGACCACTGCGTGACCTCGTCGAGAAATAAGCCCAAACATCAGAGGGTGGGGCGGACATTCCTGTCTGCCTGCCTCGCTGTCCAACTGCCGAAAGGCGGCATCGGACGTTTGCGGCAAGTCTGAGTCTTTCCACTGTGTGGGTGCTATTGGTTTGATGAATGTGAGCAGACAGGAATGTCCGCTCCACCCTGTGAAGTGTTGAATGGAGGTTCGTGCTACCATCATTGCGATTGATTGTTTCACCGACAGATCATGCCCATCCCGGCGTTCTTGTGTGTTATTCAGGCTGAACCGGTATTGGACAGACTGACAACCGGTCTTATGTACGGTCTACCTTCTTCGCTGTCACCGCTCTTGGCTGATGGCCGATAGCTGACAGCTGCTTTTTCTGATTCAGACAACCAGTTTCCGGAACCGGACAAGACGCCTTTACCAATGGAGAGCATTGAAATGAAATACATCATGTTCACGAAACATCTGGAAGGCCTGGATGTGCCCGGTATTGTTGCCGCGTTGAAATCGGTTGGCGTGGAAGGCGCCGACCTCTGCGTGCGCCCGGGATATCCGGTACATCCGGAGAATGTCGAAACGGCCCTGCCGGACGCGGCCAGGCTGTTTGCCGATGAAGGGCTATCCATACCGCTCGTAACCACACCGGGTGACTTCATCGAACCGGGGATGGACTACGCGGACCGACTGTATGCGGCCTGCGGCGAAGCCGGCGTGAGGCATGTCAAACTGGGATACTGGCACTGGTCGGCGGGAATGGACTACTGGGAAGAGCTGGACGCGGTGCGCGGTCGCCTGGAAGGATTCCAGAGCCTGTCCGAGAAACACGGGGTCCAGACCGTGGTGCACAACCACTCCGGTCTCTCGATGGGGCTCAACTCCTGTGCGGCCATGAATGTGGTCAAAGGCTTCGATCCGCTCCATATCGGCGTGTTCGCCGATCCGGGACACCTCTCCATCTGTGGAGAACCGATTGAACTGGCGCTGAACATCGTCCGGTCGCACCTGTCGGTCGTCGCGTTGAAGGACCTGATCCGCCAACCGCTTGCGCAAAAGAGTGGGACAACCTGGCGCACACGGGTTGTCCGGCTCGGTGAGGGATTTGGAGACTGGCCGGCTCTGCTGCGCGCGTTCAGCGCGGTCAACTTCGACGGTCCCCTGAGCTTCCACAGCGAATACAGCGGTGAACCGGTGGACACGGTCATCGATCTGGCGAGGGCGGACGTGCGGTTTTTCACGGCGCTGCGGAACGCGGAATAAAGGTCGATCGAACCGACATAAAGTTAAGGGCGGCCCGCGAACGGGCCGCCCTTTCTCTAATCCGTGCAGGCGGACGTCTCAGTCCAGGACGGCCCTGCAATTCGCCCGGATCCGGAATCGCCCGTCCTGTTGCCGGGACGCTGTGGCTGATGGCGTGACCTCTACCGTATCTCCCGGGCCGACGTCGTAGAGATAGGCGATTTCGCCAATCCTGAACCCGGTGGAGAGGTCGTGTCTGCCAACCAGCCGGATGCCCGCATCCCGGCGGACGCCGGGCGCGTGCGGGGCGAGTTCCACGTCGTCAACGGGGAGCCAGCGCGTGTGGTCCCGGTCCGTGAGCCACGCGCCCCGGTAATAGCCCTGCGCCGCCATGTACAGGTTGGTCTTCGTCGAGAGGCCGGTTCCATCCGGGCTTACGCCCGTAATCACGAAGCGGCCGACCCGGAAGCTGTCGTCGCCGAACCGGATGCGATAGCGCCTGCCCCCGCCTTCCACGGCAGTGATGTTGTACGCCGACCGACGGCGGTCGTTTCCAATGCGGGCGACGTCACCCTTAAGCGCCGCTGCGCGGAACGGCAGGCTGTCACGATCGCGTTCAACGTGAATGGTGGACGACGAAGGATCGACTTCCGCGACCCTCCCGAGAAGAGGTCCGGGAATGGACAGGGTGTGACCGTCTGCGCTGATGCTTCCCTGACCGGACTGGTGCAGGGAGACGAGCTCCCCCTCAGCGTCGTGGCGCGCCATACCCAGACTGCTGCCGCACGGCCCGAGTGCGTGGCGGATCGTATCTTCGCCGTATTGATGGCTGACCCGCAGCGCGAGTTCCTCGCCGCCGGCATCCAGTTGCTCTACCGCGTGGACCTTCTTTGTTCCCTTATAAGGCTCGTGCACGGCCACGAACCGGCTGGCCGCACCGTTGCTCGCGTTGCGGAGCAGCACGTATGTCAGTTGCTTCGGGTTCCCCGGCTTCCTGGGGGGATCTCCGTGGGCGACAACAACCTCGTCAGAGGGCAGGAAGGTGGTATTCAGGCCGATGCCGCCTTTCAGGTCACGCCAGGATGAAGTCCACGCCGAAGTCGGATTCCCGCGCCGCGCATCGTACAGGTAGGAGTAGCCGCCCCCCCGGTACGTGTAGTACGAACGGCCCTTTCTGAGCGGGTCCGTGAGACCGTCGTCGTCGTAAATGGCGCCGAAGGGCACATCCCGGCCTGCAAGGGTCCCCTGCTTCTGCGGTGGGGCAAGCGTGATTTCATCGGCGGAAAACTCGCCTTCGAACCCGTGCAGGCTGTAGTCGTGCTGCGTACCACCCGCCACGCGGAAGCAGTCGAGGACGTAACGGGCGCCCTTTGCGACTTCGACCAGCGCAAGCGTCCGCCGGTATTCGGATGTATGGGCATAGGTCTCCGGGGCGTCAACCTGCACCCAGGTCAGGCCTCGCGCCTTCACGAATTGCTCCAGTCTGCCGGTGCCCTGCGTATCCTGCCGGCGGCCGTCCACGACGACCGTGGCGTGCGCCAGCGTGTTCTTCGTCCAAACTGCGGGACGGTCTCCCTCCGCGGCGTGTTCGCCGTAGCCGAGGTCGGGAATGAGCTTTCGGCCGTACGCGAAGAGCTCGATGTTGAGGCTGTCGAAATGCGCATGCTCTGTGGCCGCCCGACCATAATATAACGCCAGAGCCGTACGTTCGCGGCCACGTCCCGACCGCAGCAGGGCCAGACCGAAGCCGCCCATCAGCCGGCTTTCGGTGACCAACTCCTTCAGTTCGGCGGCGCCGTCCGAAATCGGCGGCGGTTCAATCGGTTCCTCCAGCAGCGACTCGAAGCTGTTGAAACCGTTCGACTGCCGTCGTAGAAGCTCGCCGATGAAGGCGTCTCCCGTGGCCCGGTAGGCAACCCGCAGGGTCTCGGCGCCGAGGGATACGTGGCCCCCGGTTGTCGTCCCGGCATCGCCGATGCACGGAGTGAAGCGGTCCAGACACGTCATTTCCTCGGCCCAGCGGTACATGCGCCGGAATTTGGGCCTGTCCCAGATCCTTACGCCCTGCTCTTCCAGAAGCCGGGCGATGACGGTGAGGTGCGTGACCCAGCTGCTGTTATAGCTGGGGGAACTCTCCCACCCCATGCCCTCGCGGAAGATCAGGTTGTCCAGGGCAAAGTTGATCCCTTCGGCGTGGGCGGCCTTGTCACGAAAGATGTACCCGTCGAAGTGGGTGAGCATCTCTTTCAGTTCCGTTGCCTCCCCCGTATTGTTCAACGTCCACTCCACGGCTCTCGAAATCTCATTCCGGTCCCCTGTGGCGAGTGCGGCGATCAGCAGGGCTTCCTGGTGGCCGCCATAGTTGCTCCGGACGTGGCCCCGGTAGATTCCGTCGAGGCTTGCCCCGATGATGCCCGCTTCGATCTTCCGCCTGAATCCATCGGCGTCTGAACCGAAGACCGGGTCGCCGGGGATGGCGTCGCGAACGGCGTCCAGCGCGTGGCAGAGCTGTCGTACGGTCCCGGATTCGGAAATGAGGTCGTTCATCTTTCCGGTGTAGCCTGGAGAGAATTCCAGGGCGTACATGGATTGCCTGCTGTAGTCCATGTGCGGATAGACTTCGGCCAGTCGGTCCAGAATGACGAGCGCCTTGTGCGCGAATCGGCGGTCTCCGCCCAGCAGATAGGCCTGTGCAAGGGCCGTGAGGCCGGCAACGACCGCATTCCACGTACTGCAGCAGCAGTAGGCGATGAACCAGTGGCGGAACGGACCCTCGCCCTGCCAGCCCCATCCGTCGTCGGCATAAGGGCCGGTGAGCAGGCTGCGGTCTTCCATGCCACTCTGGTAGAATGCCTCAAAGTCATTGCTGGGATAGGACTCGCCGCCAACCGCGCAGGTGACGCGCCATTTGTCCTTGAAGGGATCGTGTATCCATCCGCCCTGCGCGTATCCGCCGTACCCGCTCGGGCCGCTGCCGTGGACCGGACAACCGCTGACGAAGTTGATGGTCCAGCTGCGCGGCACATCAGCGCCGGGCATCAGCGCGCGGATGCAGTCCCGATCGCGGTCCAGCCACGGGTCCGCCTGGGCAAAGATACGCCCGGCGACTTTCCGGGCGTCGGGGTCATCCGCCGCGCGCTGCCGGGCAAGCTCGATCCGTTCCTGTGTGTAGAGATTCACCTGGGCTCCTTTGAAACTGCCTGGAAAGTAACACGGTAAACTGCGAGACGACGAAAAGACGAGACTACGAGACTACGAATAGGCGAAACTACGAGACTACGAAACTACGAGACTACGAGTAGGCGAAACTACGAGACTACGAATAGGCGAAACTACGAAATTACACCAATAAACGCGAATAGAAGAGACAACGAGAAAACGAAACTACGAATAGACGAGACTACGAAAGAGCGGGAATACATCATTCGTCTTATGGTTTTTTCGTATTCTCGTATCTTCGTATTCTCGTATTTCGGCGTCTGAGATCAATTGTCACAAGAGGCCCAAAACCACAATGTTGCACGTCAGCCTGACAATGCAACGATTTTCATCATTATGGGCGCCCCATACGGGGCATGACAACTGTTTTAAAATGACCGGTGAGTTCCCGAGCGCGGGCGTCGATGATCGGCCCAACAGTATTTTGAAATCGGGTCAAATCCGCAAGCGTAATTTCGACCGCCGGGACCGGATAGCCAGGGGCTTCGGAGCGTGGGTATCGGCCTGATCGTCAGTCAGTCGCCGCTTGCCGAAGCGCTTGACGGTTGGCGTCATATTTGATAAATAGTCACTGCTGTCCGGGATGAATGGGAATAGATGATTCCGGACGGATGTGACCTTTTGTGTTTTTGTGCCTTTTGTGGCCAATGCCCTTCTTGCGACAACCAGGCAGAGCGGGACCATAGCAGCCCGTTGAAAAAGTCCATCCGGGCTACGGCCGGCCCTTGCGGTCGAATACTGCGTTGCGCGCCCTCGCCGAATCGCAGGATGGGACTCGGTTGCGCGCCTTGTCTTCGACCACAATGGCTCGGCCTCGCCTGCAGAGCGACT
>CAZKDZ010000268.1:0-45890 GCA_964551635.1 uncultured bacterium
CTGGTCAGACAACACAATGGGCTTCCGAGGACGACCGCGCCCCATGGTTCTCTCCTTTCACGATGGGTGTGAGAAGCGTGTAGAGAGAACATAGGACAGGCCCAATAAATAGTCAAGTTATTTTAGGGACAAAACACTAGCAGCCCGTTGAAAAAGACCATCCGGGCTGCGGCCGGCCCTTGCGGTCGAAATACTGCGTTGCGCTCCCTCGCCGAATCACAGGATGGGACTCGGTCGCGCGCCTTGTCTTCGACCACATTGGCTCGGCCTCGCCTGCAGAGCGACTTTATCAACGGACTGCCTTTGAGCCATCGGAAGGCGTCTTTCTTATGCGTATCATCACCGGCAAACTTAAAGGCCGGACCATCCCCTTTGACGTCGGAAAACACGATAACGCCCGCGTTACGCCGGCAAGGATCAAAGAGGCCGCATTCAACATTCTGGGCGCCAGGCTTGATCACCTTCATTTTCTCGACCTGTTTTCCTGCTCAGGCCAGATCGGCCTCGAGGCGTACAGCCGCGGGGCCCGGGTGCTTCTGAACGAACCGGAACGCAGAAGGCACCGCTTCATTTCGAGACTGCTGAAGGAATGGGGGGCTGAACAACAGGTCCGCCTCACGAACCATCGCGCGGAAAGACTCCTGCCGCTCCTGGAGTCTGAGCAGCGGCCTTTCGATGTGATATACGTTGACCCTCCGTACCAACTGCAATTGAACGGCGTTCCTTTCGCACTCGCTATGCTTTCCCGTCTGAGCGGATCGGCCCTGGTTCCTCCGTCCGCCCAAATCCTCGTTCAACATGCTGCAGACCTTGACGCGCCCGTGACTGTAAAACATCTTTCGCTGTGCGTCAGGAAGACCTACGGCGGCACTTCGCTATCCATCTACAACACCACGTGCCGAGCCGGGTAAACTTCAGATTCCGGACCGTTTCCCAATATCAACTTGATTTTGGTCGCCGTAGTCCGTATTCTTTGTTTGTTGGACACCCATTCGGAAAGGAGCCGAACAGATGGATCCCATGCACGATTCCATCGAATTCCGCCCTCGAGGCAGAACACTTGCCATGGGCGGCATTCCCTGGCTGCCGCGGATTACGGACAAGGCCCGGGCGATGCTGCGGAACAACATCGGAGACTACGTCTACCCCTGACCGGCCGACCAGAAGTTCCTGGAGGAACTCGGCTTGCCGGCAGAGGAATTCACGCGAATCGTGTCTGAATGCAAACTGGACACGGAGGTCATCGAACGCGTGCGTCCCTATTACGAAAATGCCCAAAAGGCAAAATAGAAAAACAGGAGCCGCCACGTAAGCGTGGCGGCTTCGCTCATTCTGCTCCGATTCAGCACGCTAGCGCCTTCCGCCCTCAGGCAGAGCCTGCCGCGCCAGCGCCCTGACCTCTCCGGACGCCAGTCGCAGCAATCCGTCGATCCCGATTACATCGGCCGCGAAGAGTTGCGGACATTCCTGCGCCGCCAGGTCATACGCTTCCAGGACGTCGTAATTTACCCCCCGGTACCGGTAGAGATGTCCGAGGCTGTCCAGCTGCCCGCTTCGTCTCAGTGAATTCGTTACGCCCATCTTGAAATAGTACAACTGCCGATCCCTCCGGTCGCCCCACCTCAACGTATCCGGCTCGGGGACGTGCGCCATCGACCGGTCCAGCTCCTCCTGGAAGGCATTGATCTCTGCGTCCACCATCTCCAGCAGCCCTCGCAGGACTTCCCGTCGCGCGGCTTCTTTTTCATCCTGAAGCATATCCTGCAGCGCCAGCGCCGCCTTCCCGTAGAACACGTAACGATCGCGCTTCCCGTCGCCGAACAGATCCATTTCAATGGCTTCGGCTTTGCGCACCAGCGCCTCAAGGTCCAGGTGATCATCGCCCACTCCGGCGTAGTCATCGTCGGCGCGCGCCAACTGAATCCCCACGAGCAATGCCCGCTCTACAACCTGGATCATGTCTTCCGCGGGATCGAAAAGCTTCAGATTCCGGGTCTTCTCGTCCTCCGTGCGTATCGCCCCACCGGCTCGTGCAAAGCCACGATTGACCAGTACCTGCTCCGCTTCTATCCCCAGACGGTCCAGCAATTCGCGAAGCGCACTGCCCAATATCGGATGGCTTACAGCCGGCAGGTATTCCTTCCGGCCTTCGACCACCAGGTCCGCCATGTCCGCGGCCAGCGCATCGTCTCCTGCCGGAACCTCATTGCCTCGCGTTCCCCGTTCACGCGTCAGAGCGAAGATAACCGCGAGCATGAACAGGACAATCACAGCGATATAGACCATCTCAGGCGTTCTCCTTTTCCTACGCGCGGAACAGCTCTCCCATGCGCCGGCCCAGGAACCGTCCGGCCAGGAAGAGGCTTAGCATGAGAAGCAGCATGCCCAGCATGCCCATCGCGCTTGCGATGTATGGCCCGTCCGCAATCCTGCCCATCAGCGCGTAGATGGCCTTGGTGATGGGGTAATACTGGGTCTTCAACGCGAGTATCAGGCTGTCGCTGACTTCCAGCATGGCAAAGGAAAAACAGAGAATGGCACCCGCGACCAGATTCGCGAGAATGAGCGGGAAGGTGATCTGCAAAGTCGTGCGCAGTGGAGAAGCACCCAGATTCCTGGCCGCTTCTTCAAGGGCGACACTGCTTTGCTGAAATCCGGCGTAGGCAGACCTGACCATATACGGCAGTCGTCTCACCGCGTATGCGATAACCAGCAGTGGTACGGGATTGTGTCTCGCGTCCAGAAAGGTGCCGGAATACCCGGCCAGATACCCAAAAGCCAGCACCGGGCCCGGCAGGGCCAGGGGCAGCATTGCAACCGCATCCAGCGCGCTTCGAAACGGGACCCGGGTGCGGGCAAGCAGATAGGCTATGGATATGCCGAGTACCACGTCGCAAATCGTACTTAAAGAACTCAGCATCAGACTCATGGTGACACTGGGGCCCGCGATCGGGTGCCGATATACGAGCGGATAGTACCTGCCTGTGATTTCCTGCGGCCAGATCGACATGAACCAGCGCTCGGAGATCGAGGTCAGGAATACGCTCAGGTGAGGGATCAGCGCGATGGCTGTCAGTGAGATCATGACTCCGTAGATAAGCGCGGTCATCCCAGGCGTAGCACGGCGCACTGCCGATCCCACGTGTCCACGCGCAACCATTTCGTACCGCCGTTTACCCAGCAACAGCTTGGACAGGTAGAAAAACAGCACGGTCAACAGTAACAGAAAGACCACGAGCGCATACGCCATGGGGTTTTCGTTGATATCTGATATTGCATTGAATATCTCGACCATCACCACCTGGCGATAGTTGAAGATCAGCGGTGTTCCAAGGTCCGTAAACGCCCAGATGAAGACAATGATCGCACCCGCGAAATAGCCTGGCAACATCAGCGGAAAGGTCACGCTTCGAAACAGCCTGAAACCGCGGGCCCCCATGTTGCGTGCGGCCTCTTCGAGGCTGGGGTCGATGTTCGCCAGCGCCGCAGCCACGTTCAGGAACATGATGGGATAGAGGTGCAACACCTGCAGAACGACCACACCGGTAAACCCGCCCCCGAACCAGTCGATCGGCTGGTCGACGATACCCAGCTCGAGCAGCAGAAGGTTGATGGATCCGAAGCGGGCGAACATCTGTTTCATCCCGATCGCGCCCACGAACGGCGGGAGGACCATGGGCACCAGAATCAGACCGTTGAGGACGTTCTTGCCCCTGAAGTCATACCGTACCAGCAGGAATGCGACGGGAAGACTCAGCAGTGTCGTCGCGATTGTCGTGAACATTCCAAGACGGAAACTGTTCAGAATCATCTCCGTGTAGACCGGATTTCCTGCCATCAGCTCAAAGAAGACGAGCGAGAATTCTCCGTTTACCCACAGGGCTCGCACAACGGCGTACCAGAGCGGATAGAACAGAAAAAACACAAAAAAGGCAGACAGACCCGCCAGAAAGAGGATCCTGGACCCGTTCAGGTCGTATCGATCAAGCAGCGTTTTCACCTTCGTCCGGTAGAATTGTTACCGCGTCCCGATTAAACCGGATGCTCATGCGATCGCCCGGAAATGCTCTCTGAACCAGCGGATGGCTCTCAACGAGCTTCACCTGCGTTCCGTCCGGAAGGTCCACAACGAACTGTTCCATTTCGCCCAGGTATATCGCGTTGCGGACCGTCCCGGTGACGACATGGTCCGATTCCCCCGGACTGCCCGTGAGGAACTCCATGGCTTCGGGGCGGACGGCGCACAGTACGCGGTCTCCTTTTCGGATACCGTCGTAGCCCGGCCTTCCGTACAGGACTCCCACACCCGTTTCCGCACCGATGTTCCCGTCCAGCAGGACGACCTTGCCCGAAATCAGGTTGATTTCACCGATGAAGTCCGCGACAAACCGGTTGGCCGGCTTCGAATACAACGTCCTGGGGGAACCGGACTGCACGACCCGCCCCGCCTGCATCACGGCGACGCGGCTGGCCATTGCCAGCGCTTCTTTCTGGTCGTGGGTGACATAGATCATGGTAATCCCGAGGCTCTGGTGCAGCGCCTGGATCTGTTCCCTCATCTCCAGCCGCAGACGTGCGTCGAGATTGGAGAGCGGTTCGTCCAGCAGTACCACGTCGGGCTCGATCACCAGGGCCCGCGCCAGCGCCACCCGCTGCTGCTGCCCACCGGACAATTGGTTGGGGGTCCGGTCCCGGTAGGCTTCCATTCTCACCATCTGTAACGCCTGCCGGATCCGGTCAGCACGTTGACGCGGCGCGACGTCGCGAAGGGAAAGGCCGTACTCCACGTTCTGCCAGACCGTCATATGTGGCCAGAGAGCGTAGTTCTGAAAGACCATTCCCGTGTTTCGTCTTTCCGGCGGGACTCCGGTAACGTCCCGATCGTCAAAAAACACGCGCCCGCGTTCCGGCCTGTAGAAGCCGGCGACCGTCCTCAACAACGTGGTCTTGCCGCATCCGGATGGTCCCAGCAAAAAGTAGAATTCACCCTTCTCGATTTCGAGATTGACGCATTCAACAGCAACGACGCTGCCAAATCGCTTTGTGACATCCTGCAGACGAACACGAACCATGGTACATCCTCATGTCTCTCGAGGCTGTTTTTCAGCCTCAAATCGAAAAAAATCCTCACAAGGCAGGTAATCTTTACCCTCTTCCCGTCTCCCTGCTTCCGGGGCGCCGGGGACGAGTTACCTTCGCAACAAGGGAAGCGATGTCTTTGCCAGGTAAATCACCATGGCGCCTGCGAGGCCCAGCGGGAACAGGAGCGTCAGCCTGTCCAGAAGACGCCTTCGAAACGGCGGCTTTGAACCTCCGTATTTGTTCCGTGCGAATTCCGTCCATGACGCCAGGGTCCTGTTGCGCAGTTCCGCATCCCGCCAACGGCCGCCCAGGCGGCCGCAGGCTTCTTCGCTGACGGGTACTTTCGCGAGCCGTCGAACACGCTCGGGTGTAATTCCTTCCGTAATCGCCGTTTTCCATGCGCCTTGCAGCTGCTGGTGGGAATCGATCACCATCACGCCGATCAGGTCGTTCAACACGCGCCATCGGGTCGACGCCTTCTCCGAGTCATAGACGAGGTCCGACTTCCACTCGAACGGGTTCAGCGCAACGGCGGCATCACCGCGGTACGTCCGGTAGAGATCGGGCAAAACCGTAAACCGGTTCAGTGCGGTTACCCGGGGGCCGCCTGACACACCCTTCTTCAGAAACCAGAGTTTCTGCCCCGAGTCCGACATAACGAATTCGATGAAACTCCGTGCCGCCCCCAGGTTGGTTGCGCCTTTCAGGATGGCCACCCCGTCTGGATTGACAATGGTCAGATTGTCGGGCATCGTGAATCCGATATAATCTTCTCCCACCTGGCTGGCCTGGGCCCAGGCATAAAAGTCGATGGACAGACCGTAAGCCACCTCACCGGCGGCGACGTCCTTGGGCGCCTGTGAGCCGCCTGAGGTAAAATTGCGGACATTGGCCCCCAGTGTCGTGATGACCTCCCAGCCTCGCTCCCAGCCATATGCCTGCAGGATCAACTCATAGGCCATGTGTACACTGCCGCTGCTTCTGGGATCTCCCGAACCGACCCACGAAAACAGCTTCGGATCTCCAAGGTCGGCCCAGGTCCGTGGGGCCGGCAGGTTCACAAGGTCGAGAACGGCCCGGTTGTACACGATTCCGAAACCCGCCAGGGTGGCGCCGTACCAGCGATAGTCCGGATCGTACAGAGGTATGCCCCCGATTCTTCGTGGCAATCGATCCAGCAGCGCCTCAGGCAGGCGATGAGCCGAACAGAGGCCCATATCGGCGATTTCCATAAACGGGTCCATGCCACCGCCGAAGAAGACGTCGATACCGATTCCGTCGGGCGCACGACGGAATTCCGATTTGACGTATCTCAGAATCGAGCTCGTGCCACCGCCGACGTCAAGCCATTCCAGGACAACCTTCCTGCCCGTCAGCCGGGAATAGTGCGATTTAAAGGCCGTTTCAAACTCACTCTGCACTCCGTCCGGATGCGGTGAGATCAGAACCAGGCGATCTGTTGCAGCCGGAGTTGCGACCGGAATGAGCATGCAAAAGCAGAACAAAGCCGGAATTCGGAGCTTCATGGACGGTCCATTCGTTTCAACCCGGATGTTGACTTCACCCATGCGACGACGGCAGGAATGGTACCGACGCCACCCGAACGTGTCAATTTCTTTCTGTCGTCGCACAAAAAAACGCCGCAATCCTGAAGATTGAGACGTACTCGCCAGGCGATCAGGCAGAAGATTCAGGGCCCGATGTCCTCCACGCGTCCGATCCGGTTTCCGGAAGGATCGGTAAACCAGATCCTTCCAAGCCGATCCCTTGTCAGCCCTCCCACTCCTGAAACCGAATACGGCAGTTCGAGTATCCTGATGCTGGAAGTCTCCGGATCGAATCTGGCGAAATATCTGGATTGATCGGCCGCGTACCAGATTCGTCCGTTAAGATCCACGGACAGCGAGGAAGGATTTGGCCCGTCTTCAGGCAGGATGTAGCTCGTGAAGGTCCCGGTGGCCAGAAGGTCCCACATGTGCAGCTGAAAGGAATTCGCGGCAAACCAGACCTGATTTCCGGCATCCAGCACGAACTGTTTTGTGGTCAGATTCCGGATGGGAATCTCGATCTCCGCAATCTCCTTCGTTTCCGGATTCATCCGGCCGAATTTCCCGACGGCTCGTTCCGAAAACACCAGTATTCCCTCGCTATCGACCAGTATCTGGTCCAGACCGGCCGAGGGAGTGAACACAGGGTACTCTTCAAACGTGCCGCGATCGGGATCGAGTCGACCGATCTGGTTTCCGGATTCCTGCGTGAACCAGAGGTAACCCCGACGGTCGAAAACCAGCCCGCTGGGCCGGCTTCCCGGGGTGGGAACGGCATACATCCGGATTTCTTCGGAAATCGGATCAAGCCGCCCGATTGCATTCGCAACAATGTCCGAGAACCAGACGATCCCGCGGCCGTCAACGGCAAGCCGCTCCGGCCGGCCGCCAGGGGTTGGTAACGGATATTCGACAAATGTCTCGGTTGAGGGATCGAAACGGCCGATCTGGTTTGCGCCCGTCTGTGCAAACCAGACGCGGCCAACGGCGTCGACCACGATATCCCCTGGCTGGCTTCCGAGAGTTGGTACGGTGTACACATCGACGGAACCGACGGCGAGTTCCTCGTCTACGTGAGAATGCACCACCGTGTGTTGAGCCCTGTCGTAAAGGCGAGCGAAGATCAGAAAATCCTGAAGATCAACGGCACCATCGCCGTTGAGGTCAAACCGTGTGTCCCCGGATCCGAATGCCTGCGCCAGGAGAACGTAATCCCCGAAATCGATTACATCGTTGCCGTCGAAGTCGATATCGGGAGTGGTCTGCGCCAATGCGGTCGATATAAGGATACCGAAAGCGTACAACCAGACCTGAATTTTCAGGCGTAAGCTCATCTTGCCTTCACAACAATATGGCCGCAATATTCGTGGATAGAATGACTCACGGGTCAACCCGACTTTTCTTTCCGCGGGCGAGCTCGAAGACTCCTCTGGCGGCTTCCAGGCGCAAGCCCGGTTCGGCGTTTCCGATGTATGTGCGAAGCGTCTTCAACTGTCGCAGGTCGCCGGACCGCGCCAATCCTCGCAATGCCGCCGCCTGAAGGACCGCTTCCTCGTTCTCCGCAAGGAGTTCGTTCAGCGCATCGGTAGCATTGGCCAGCGCAATCTGTCCAAGCGCGTCAATGATGGACTCCCTGATTTCCAGCGACGCGTCCTGATGATACGCCCATGCAAGTGCCTCGACCGAACCGGCACTGTTGATTTTACCCAGAGCCTGCACAACCGCCAGACGAACGGAAAATTCCCTGTTTTCCGAGAACGCGTCCCTCAAGGCCGGGATCCGCCGTTCATCTGCAATGATTCCCAGGATCTCCGCGGCACGCCTTCGAAACGGTATGTGCTTACTCTTCAGATCGTCTTCCAGTTCCTCAGAAATCTCCAACCCGTGGCCGAGCCGGGCCAGGGACCACGCCGCACTTAGCCGGAGCGGCTGATTCCCGGGGCCGAAGAAGGCTGATCGCAGGAGTTCCACCGCCGTTGAGTCCTGAATCCAACCCAACCCATCCACTGCCAGCAGCCGGTTCATCGGGTGTCCTTCTTCCAGCAGCTGATTCTTGAGGTAGACGCCAATCGTCCTGGCGGACAGTCCTCCCAGCGCTTCCAGGCAGCGGATTCGCAGTGAATGTTGCCACGTTGTCTGTTTCGCTACAATCTCAAGATGACGGATCGCCTCGGCGGTACCAATCTCCTCCAGAGCCTCTACCATGACCAGCGACGTGGAAAGCTGCCGGGTATTCAGCAGGGTATCGGCGATGACGGGCAGACTCTGAAGATCCGCCAGCCTGGCAAGCGCCAATGCCGCGGAAGATCGCACAACCGGATCCGGGTCTTCTCCGAACGCCCGCCTGAGCGCAGGGACAGCCGCCGGGTTCTCCAGCTGACCGAATGCGGCGGCGGCCTTGGATCGAACCATGGCCATCTGGCCGTTTCCGAGCGTTTCCGCCAACCAGGGAGCCATTGTCCCGGCGTTCAGACGCTCCAGCGCCGCCGCAATTTCCACTTTAACGAAAGCGCTTTCGGTCTTTTCGAACACGCTTCTGAGTGCATCGACCGCACCGGGTCCATCGTGTTTTCCAAGCGCTTCCACCGCCCGCAGCACGACGATTTCGTCAGGATGTTCCAGCAGGGTCAGGAACGCGGATCGAACATCAGAGCCATCCAGACCCCCCAGGACCGATACAGCCTCCGCAACGAGGGCGCCGTCCAATTCGCCGTTGTGAACGAGGCCCAGTACGGCATTCAACGCGTCTCTTTCGGCCAACTCCACTTCCTGCCGACTGACGCCGCAGCTCCAGGCGCCGACGCAGATCAGAATGAACCAGGCAGACCGCCAGACGGCACGCGGCCGTCTGCAATTTGAGTCACGCATTCCTATTCGGCTCCCACCGCACATCGAAACCCTACGTCCGACCGTCTATCGTCGGGTTCCGCCCAACCTGCGCCAGTGCATTTCGCCCGCTTTTCGTTGTCAAGCCATGAGCCGCCGTAAATTGCACGGAGCTTCCTGTTGTTTCCATACCAACCGTCCACCCACTCCCAGACATTGCCCACCATATCCCTGGCGCCATAGACGTTGGGGTCGCCCCCGGCCACTTCCCCTGCCCCGGCACTCCAGGCCAGACCGGTCCGGGCCCTGGCCGGATCGTAGCGCTTACCGTAGGAATAGATGTCACCCGATTCACCCAGACAGGCCGCGACCCATTCCTCCGATGTAGGCAGCCTCTTGCCGAGGGAACCACAGTATTCCCGCGCCTGTTCGTGAGTAATTCCGGTGGCCGGCATTCGAGGTCCGCCAGAAAATTCATCCGGCCTGTACGTGTTGTCATAATCCCCATACGCTTCAACGCTGACTTCGTGCGGATCGATGTAAAAAGCCTGGAAAGCGGAGGTTTCTATTCTCAGCATGCCTTCAACTTTTTTGGCAAAGGCCGCGGCTTTTTGCTCCGCCGCGGCGGCCCTGGCCTGTTCTTCGGCAAGTTCGGCCTCCCTCGCCGTTTTCGCCTGTGCGTCTATTATCTCCTTCCGGGCGGCCTCTTCGGCTTTGATCGCGGCCTTCCGGCGGGCGGCTTCCCTGCGGACACGCGCCTGAATTCTGCGTCGCGCCTCTTCCTCCGCCCTGGCCAGGCGGTTCCGGTCGGCCTCCGTAAGGGAGCGGGCGCATCGGAAACCGTAGTTCAGCGATTTCAGGTCCACTTTCGCCCGCCTCGCGGAACCGCACCGGGTCAGCCTGGGACCATCCGTCCAGGATCCGCCGTACACCTTTTGCATCCCGCCTTCTCCGCCGCCGTCTTCAACCCACTCCCACACGTTTCCCGACATATCGTACAGGCCCGCTTTGTTTTTCCCGTAGCTCATCACTGCCCTGGGGCCGTCGGTCCAGTTCTTTCGTCCCGTACGCGCGTGGTTCGGGTCGTAGTTGTTTCCGTAGGCATAGGCTGTACCCTCCAGGCCGCCGCACGCAACCACCCATTCATCGGACGTTGGCAGACGGCTGTCCTGCGCTTCGCAGTACGCTTTCGCCTGCGTGAATGTAATCGCGGTGGCAGGCATATTGGAATCGTCGAAATAGGTGTACGCCGGATGATAATCCGGATCGAACGCCTTGAACTGTTCGACCGTCACCTCGTGCCTGCTCATGTAGAACCGTTCCTGGCCGGACTGTACCAGGACCATTTCATCTCCGGGGGATTGGGCGGGTGCCGCCGACGGAGTGAATGCGATCAGGACCGCGATCCATAGATATTGCACCTCAAAATTCCCCGAGCAATTCCTGACGTTCTTCGCCTTCGCCCAGAATCAGGCTGATATCCCATTCGTACTGGCCGTTGGCCGGTACGACCCCGCACGCTTTGAGCCCCCAAGCGGTATCCAGGCGGTCGACCTGCGACGTGGAGGGCTCAAGCGCCGCGTGGTGGAGGTTGTTCCAACCGCCCTCGTTAATCCACAAGCCCAGATGAGGGAGCTTTTTCGCCGGAAACAGAAAGCCGATAAACTCACCGTTCGGGTAAACCAGCGCGCAGCGGCCCTGCTCAAGACGCGTGGAGTAGATCTTCTCCGCTTCCTTGGTACGACTGGATCGGATCGAGGACCGGTTATAGGCCTTGTCGAGCGTCAAATCCGTCACTTTGGGCCAGGCATGTCTTGTCATTGGCGGCCCCAGGCGGTCTTCCGTACTCATGTAGGAAACCACATCCGTACCGGAAGGCATCAGGATCCGTGCCCGGGTTTCCACTTTAAAAAGCGGGTGGAACGCATATACGAACGGCAATTCAAACGGGCTTTCATTCCGAACGGTGTAAGAAAGCCGGATGTAGGGCTTTTCTCCACGCGCCAGGGTCTCGAATCGGATGTCCCGTTGAAACACATATGGAAACCGCACGCCGTTCACCCACATCTGCAGGCGTCCCTGCTTGACTTCATACTGCCACGGAAGCGTCCAGACTTCTCCGTGGTCGGGAACCGGCACCCCCTCCCACGGGAAGGCGGGATATGGACAATCTTCGACAGTGGGAAAACATTCGTCTGCGCCGTCACGTTCGTAATTCTCGAAACGGTCCGCGTAGGTTCGCCTCCTGTAGGGGATATTGGTGCGCGAAAGAAACTCGCGTCCGGTCGCCTTATTGACAAGAGAGGTAATCTTTCCGCCCAATTCCGGAACAACAACCATCGAGAAACAATCGGTGTCCAGCTTTATTCCGGTAATGTCCGGCGCAAGTTCCAACTCATCCAGTTTGAATTTAGCCATGGACTCGTATCCTTTGCTTCTGAAGACCGAACGGCCGGACGCTGCTCCCGCGATCACCTAACACTGACGCACCGCCCTCCGATTCCGTTCCTTAGAAGCTGATTTAAAATTACCGGTGCGTTCCCGAGCGCGAGCGAAAAAGTGTCGGTCAAGGCGGGAAAACCCGCCCATATTTGTCTATACGGGTGGGTTTGACCAACGCCGACCGGCGCTTTTGCAGCCGTGCGAAGACCGCTGGGAATTTTAAGACAGCTTCTTACGGACGTTGATCGGGAATTCTCTGTTGAATGATGCGCCCGAGTCTGCTGACACCCAGCAGATCGAAATATTCTCTGTCGTCGTCTTCCGGGCGGAAAGGTACGTACTCGAGCATCCGCGCAAGTACGCTGTTGCGTCTGGCGACTTCCACCGGAATGGGAATATTGAGCCGTCGCATCACGTTCTTCATCCGAACCCGACCCTTATTGATCCATCCGCCGTCGTACGTGATGTCGAGCGACCCTTCCGCCGTCCGTATAATCGGGACCGGATGTTCGGCAAGCTTCAAGTCACGCAGTGAGGTCTGATACACCGCTATCTTGTAGGCATTTGGGCTCCCGTGCTCGTCGTAGCCGTCCGGATAGAGCGGTTCCTCTACTACGATTTTTCCCAGATTTTCATATAGTTCCTCGGTGCCGAGCGCCGTTGCTTCCAGTCCGTAAAACGACTCCCTGCCTGCGACATGGTAGAATCTGGCGCTGAGAAAGAGATGCATTCCCTCGAAAGGAGACGACCATCTGAAGCCGTCGAACTCGCCGATGGCGTGATTGCGCTTTATATAATAATGGGCGGCACACACCACATCCACGTCGGTTGACCGGTCAATCACCTCTCCGAGTCGCAATCCATTCCAATTGCCCAGGTGCCTGACCTCGTATCCCCTGGCCTGCAGCGCAGATCGGATGGCTTCGTATAGGCGGAGTTCGTACCTGGGCGGCATCCGAAACGGGTCCCCCTGCAACTGCCGCGTGAATCCCAGGTGAACCCGACCCGCGTACTGGAGACCGGGATCAGGGTCCCGGTCCGACGCCAAAACCATGAGCCCGATCCTTTTGGGGCGATACCTCGCAAACGCCTCGTCCGCAGAATTCGTCCCTTCGGCGAATGACTCTTTCTTTATGTTTGCACCTTCGCATGGTGTTGTCAGGACGCACAACAACCCGCACAAGAGCAGTAAGCGCATAAACATGCCCGGCATCAGTTGTCGCATTTCAATCCATTCAGCATTTCGACGGTCGCGGACTTGATCATCCGTTCACAGGCCGATGTAATCATTAACGTACCATAGTAACGGTATGCGTGGTCAACTTCGTAACCCCCCTCGGGAAATGCCTTCGCCGTTGGCACATATCCGATACATCCGTTGCTGTATGCGAGAGTGAATGTCTTTTTGAACGGCGACGCGTGTTCCATTTCCAGTTGATAATCCACGAACATCTCGCCCGGGTACGCCACCAGCGCCGCCTCTCCGATTCTCATTGCCTGGATCTCGAACGCTTCGGGCCGGGGACGGCGGCTTTGCGCCGCACGGAGATAATCTTCAGCCCACTCGATCTGTCCCCGGTACTGGCAGACGAGATAGTCGGTCGCTTCGGGGTCCCGCCCGGTTTCCCGCACTCGCGTTTTCTGATCCTCCAGGGCGCGTTCCGCCTCATCCACGGTAGGGATTCTCGTGGGAAGGTAAATCTCCTGGCGCGCCACACCTAAGACGTTCGATTGCAGCGGCTCCGCGTGACGGGCGGCGTTTACGGCAGCCCCACCCAGCAGTTCGCCTTGCCGAACGGTTGTCTTCAGGGTGCCGTCCATCGGCGTGCAGTTGATGTCTCCGCAACAGCCCTGCGCGAACATCGGCAGCGCGCCTCCGAGTTCACGCCGGATTGTTTGCGCCGCGTATCCGGGAAATTCCGCGCTGAACGCCAGGCCACGAAGATTGACCGGGTGGGCCGCCGTCGTATACAGAAGTCCGAGCGGAGAACCGGACCGGTCGTCGATGCGTAGCACGTCCACCCAGGGAGCTTCGGCGCCTTCGGGGTTATGACCGATCGTCATCCGTCCGTTACGGCGGGCGCGACGGTTATGGGCGATCCTGACGGGAGCCCGGCCGATCAGAATCGATACGGGCTCCAGCCGGTCCACCGCCATCCGGACGGCGCCGGCGACCAGCCGGCACAGGACGTCTTCGTACGCGACGTCGCGCGATCCCATGCTGCGGAACGACATCACCGTGGGTCCGGAATGAGAGTGCGATCCGTTCAGCAACAGACCCTCGCCCGGTACTCCGGCATCGCGTTCGACCAGATTCCGCAACCGCTGAACCAGGTCGGTCGCGAATGAGATGAGATCCGATGTAACGATTGCCAACCGCGTCCGACCGTCGTCCAATACCAGCGCGCGAGCGAACAGATCGTCGTATACAGTTTCCGCCGGCCCTTTCCTGTTTCCGAACCCGCAAAGGGAAGTGCCGACTGGCGGTGTGATCGTGACCTCTGCAACGCCGGCCTTCAGTTCGCCCATCACCGGAATCTCCCAACTCCCTCGATCAGACCGACAATCATGGGCCGGATATTAAAATTGCCCGTTCCTGGATTCGTACTTGGTGGGCTTGCCCAGCGTCGGTCCCTCGTTCATCACCCAGGCGGCCACCCATTCCATCATCTCCCCGGACGAGACCCGGGGCGGTCCCAGGAGGTTGAACAGGGCGCTGGCATTGCCCAGCAGGGCCGTGTGGCTCTCTTCGCCTTCAAAGACAGGTGTCCGCCCCATCAGCACGCCCAGCTTCAATGCGATGTCGCGGATCTCCAGCTGATCGGACCCTGTCATGTTGAGAATCCGTGCCGGGCTTTCACAGAACGGAAAGCTCCGCGCGAGATAGGCGTTCGCATCTCCCTGCCAGATCTGGTTTACATATCCCATGCTCAGATCGATCGGTTGTCCTGCCCAGACCCTTTGAGCGATATCCAGAAACACGCCGTAGCGCAGTTCCGTTGCGTAGAACAACCGGATAATTGCCAGCGGAGTACCGTTCCGTTCGGCGTAGTAGGCTGCCAGCCGCTCGCCTCCAAGGCGGGATTGCGCGTATTCACCGACCGGTCCCAGAGGAGATGACTCGACCGAACCACCGGATTCCGGTGAAACGAACCGGTAGACGTTTCCCGAAGAAACATAGACGATTCGTGAATCCGGAAACCGCTGCATCACCTTGCCGGGAAGCATCGCGTTCATTGCCCATGTGAGGGGTTCGTTTCCGGTTGAGCCGAACTTGTGCCCTGCAAGAAGGATAATATGGCCAACGTCGGGCAGGGCGCGAAGCGAGTCGTCGTCGATCAGGTCGCACCGAACTGTCCGTACGCCCTTCGCTTCAAGGGTTTCCCGATCACCCGGACTGGAGAAACGCGAGACCCCGATGACGCCATTGGCGCCGGAACGCACCAGGAGTTCGCCCAGCGTCAACCCCATCTTGCCGGCGATGCCGAGAATCATAATCTCGCCGTTGATTCCGGAAACCGCATCCCTCACCTCGGGAACCGGTTCGGTCATCCGATCGACAAGCGCGGTTTCGGTCTCTATTGAATCAATGCTGAACTTCGACGTCTCCATCGCCGCTCCCTTAAGTTGTGGACACCGCACGCGCCCCGTAAGACGGATAGATTGGCCGTCGTGCGGGATTTTCGTCCGGTGACGCCACAGCTTCCAGCCTGCGACTGCAGTGACGCCCGTGCACCGGGTGCGAAGTCCCTCGCTTCCGCGACCGGGATTCCATAAGCATGTATTTTAAAACCGCGTGCGCAGATATTAAAAACACTAAATTTTCGTACGCTGTACAACAATATAGAATGTAAGTCCTTCTTACACAACCGAAAATTCGAGTGCATACTCCCCCGTCGCCAAAGGAGTTGACTTTACTCCCGGAGAAACCTAGGTTTAGCAGTCCGCTCAAGTCCCGTGCCGTACCCCGTCAGACCTGCATCCGACCCCTCACGAACAACGAACCACTCTTTGCTGCAGGAATCGTGTTTGTCCATGAGTTTTCCCGGTCAACTCTACAGCATTCTGAAGGGCAAACACCTGCTTGTCGCCCTCACCGTCGCCTGCGGGCTCCTCTTTGCCGCCGCAAACCTCCTGCCGCCTTTACTGATCAGGGAACTCATCCGCTGGTTGACGGAAGGCGCAACCGGCGCCGATCTGATTCGGATCAGTCTGCTTCTTGCCGGGGTCTACCTCTTTCGCGGCGCAACCAGATACGGATACGGTTACTTTTCCCATATTGCCGCCTATCGCGTGATGCACGACCTGATGGTGAGGATCTATCGACACCTGCAGAGCCTGCCCCATCGCTTCTTCAACAAGCAGCGGACCGGCAATCTCATTTCCCGTTCAATCAACGACGTTGAAGCGCTTGAGGACTTTGTCGCCCACGGCATCCCGGAGACGGCATTGGCTGCGATCATACCCGTTTCGATGATTGTCGTGCTGTTTACGCTGAACCCCGAACTCGCACTCATTACCCTGATCCCCATTCCGTTGACGACCTTTCTGATTTACCGTTACGTCTCGAAGGTCCGCGCCCTCTGGAGCGCCGTGCGCGCGCATCTGGCCGATCTCGTCGCCCTGGTCCAGGACAGCTTCTCGGGCATCCCGGTTATCAAGTCCTTTGCGCAGGAAACACGGCGCGTCCGCCTGATCGAGGCCCGGAGCCGCAAGTTCCGTGACAGCAGCGTGACCGCCAACCGCATATCCCTTCTTCCCGCGGGAATCATTGAAGCCGCCGGCGGTATCGGCATTGTCCTGGTGATCTGGAGCGGCGGCAATATGGCGCTGGAAGGCGTCATTTCGGTTGCGGACCTCTTTGTTTTCATCGTCTACATGGGTCACATCTACCAGCCCTTCCTCCAACTCGCCTCTTTCAACGACATCCTTCAAAAAGCCGTGGCCAGCACGGACCGCGTCTTCCAACTCCTCGCAGTCGAGTCGGATATCAATGACGCCCCCGACGCCGTCGCGCCGAAATCCATGGATTGGGACATCCGGTTCCGGAACGTCACATTCGGTTACGACCCGGAAAATCCCGTACTCCATGGGGTTGAATTCGACGTTGAGGCCGGCGAAATCGTCGCCCTCGTCGGTCCTACCGGCGCCGGCAAAACTACGGTTGCAAGTCTGATACCACGCTTTTACGACCCTCAGCGCGGCGGAGTCTTCGTTGGCGGGCACAACGTCCGCACGCTGCGGCTGGGGCACCTGCGCTCACGGATCGCGACCGTTTTCCAGGATGTTTTTCTGTTTCACGCGACGGTACGCGAGAACCTGCTCGTCGGTCGTCCCGAGGCGACGGACCGGGAGGTCCGGGAAGCAGCCAGGACGGCCAACGCGGAGGCCTTCATCCTGGGTCTGCCTGAAGGCTACGACACACTGGTCGGAGAGCGGGGCATCCTGCTTTCCGGCGGCCAGAAGCAGCGGCTGTCCATCGCCCGCGCGGTGTTGAAAGACGCCCCGATCCTGATTCTGGATGAAGCCACCTCCTCTGTGGACGCCGAGACCGAAATCCTTATCCAGGAAGCAATCGCACGCCTTACGCGCCACCGTACGACGATTGTGATCGCGCACCGGCTGTCCACGGTGCGCAATGCCGACAAGATTCTCGTCTGCAATGACGGACACATTGTTGAGGCGGGCGCCCACGAGGACCTTATGGCTCAGGATGGTCTCTACGCCAGAATGGTGCGTACACAGGAGATTTCGCGTGGCTGGCGTATTCCTCAGGCCCGGGAAAACGCGGCCGACTAAAAAAAACGGGGACGGTCCATCGGAACGCCCCCCTCTCGGTCGCCGCTGCCCGGCCGGTTCGCGCTCATTTCTCCCACGCCGTCACGTCGATGTATCCCGTTCGCGCGCAGTCGCGGGCGACCCGGCGTCCGTACGTGACGGACGGTCGGAATCCGGCCCGGGACAGCGCCTCCGCCTTCGGTTCGAATCCGGCGTCGCAATATGCCAGGTACCTTTCCGCATCCGGAAGCGCCAGCGCGCCCAGCAGTTCTCGCGAGCGGTCCCAGAAGTGCGGATGGCAATACACGTCCACCACACAGCTTCCCGGCCACAGACTGTCGGACGACCACATCGCCAGGCCCGTCACCGCCGTGGTCTCCCCCTGCCGCAGCACCTTCACCCGCGCGCTTCGTCCATCCGCCCTGCGTGCCGACGCGTCCCGAATGAAGGGCAAAAGCGGGCTCTCGGTAGACTTCCGCCCGAAAATTCGCATACCGGCGCACCGCGTCACTCCAGGGAAATCCCCGGCAAACAGGGCTGTCGACGCCGGCCAGTCCCGCCAGTCCAGAGCGGCTACTTCCGCCGTTCCTTTCGCAAAATAACCCGCCTCGAACGCATTCCTTGAAGTCGTATAGTAATCCATATAGCCGCTGCGAGGTTCCAGGCCTGCGAATCCGTGTGCCTTATATATGTGATAGGGATGCGAGTCGTAACCCGTCCCGAGGTAGAGCGCCCGTCCGCCCCGTCGTCTGAAATGATCCATCATCAGGCGCATCAGCTCCATCGCCGCCCGATTCCGCCTGTCCTCCGGCCTCGTATACACATGTCCGAAAATTCCCACACCCCGCGTTTCGACCGTGCTCATATTGGCAAATGGAATCCCGCCGCGGTGCAGGATATAAAAGTACGCATCGACGTCCAGGCGTTCGCGGAGCACCATCGTGTTTCCCCAGCGCCAGGTCTCCCCCTTGTGCTCCAGAAGCGCTTCGATCCGTTCCGCCCAATCCGGGTCCGGCCCTTTCACAACTCCGGCTTCCACGCGTTCGCCGGACTTCAGTCTGATCGTGTCAATGGGTTCGTACATCGCATTCCTCATTATGGATAACGGATACCCGGGCCCCTCGGCCCGTTGGGTCGCACGTTTCCGCGCGGGCGCTAATTCGCCCACTCGGGCAAGCCCGTCATCTCGATTCCAAAAGCCGACCCACCCAGCAGATAGATGGCGCCGGCGACGATGGCTACCCCCGTCAGATTCAATATCAGCCCCACGCGCACCATATCCGTCATCCGGACGCGGTCCGTTCCGAACACGATTGCGTTCGGCGGCGTGGCGACGGGCAGCATGAATGCGAATGAACAGGAAAGCGTGGCCGGAATCATCAAGAAGAGGGGATTCACCTGAATCGCGACGCCCAACGCCGCCAGAATGGGCAGGAACATCTCGGCCGTGGCGGTGTTCGACGTCAATTCGGTGAGAAATGTAATCATCAGGCAGAGGATGGCCACCAGAAGCAGGGGATGTACCGCGCTGAGCCCCGCCAGGCGACGTCCGAACCACATGGACAGACCCGATTCCATGAATCCTGTCGCCAGGGCGAAGCCTCCGCCGAAGAGCAGTATGATGTGCCAGGGCAGTTTCCCAACGGTCTTCCGGTCCAGAATCTTCTCCGCGGAACCGCTGCGCGCCGGGATCAGAAAAAGCAGAAGCGCCATTCCCATTGCGACAGAGCCGTCGTTCAGATACGCACCGCCTGGAAACAGCCCCGACCATCCAGGTATTACCGCGGCGCCGACCCGGATCTCGTTCCGGAACAGCCAGAGAAACGCGAGCAGAACGAAATCCGCCAGAACCACCGCCTCCGCGTACGAGAGCGGCCCCAGCGCTCTGTACTGATCTCGAAGAATACTCTGGTCAAAGGTCCTCTCCTGCCGGTCGCCCGCGTGGAGGTAGCTCAACAGGAACCACGCCAGAACCAGGAACAGCAGGGAAACAGGGAATGCAAACAGGAACCAGCTCGCGAACGAGATCTCCGGCGCGTGGGGGAAATGGATATTCAGAATCCGGGCGAACGAGAGATTCGGCGGCGTGCCCACCAGAGTTGCCACGCCGCCGATCGATGCGCCGTAAGCCACACCCAGAAACAACCCTGTAGCAAGTCTGCCCTGCGCCGCTCCTTCCTCCAGCTTCAGGACCACAGCCAGTACGATTGGCACCATCATCATCGTGGTGGCCGTATTGGAGATCCACATCGACAAAAACGCCGTAGAAACCATGAATCCCAGCAGAATCCGGCGAGGTCGAACGCCGCACCAGAGGAGTACGCGCAACGCGATCCGCCGGTGCAGATTCCAACGCTGCATGGCCAGTGCCACCATAAAGCCGCCCACAAAGAGAAAGATGACGTGGTTGAAATAGATGGGCGCAACTTTCTTTCCGTCCATGATCCCCAGCAGCGGGAACAGCACGACCGGGAGCAGAGCGGTTGCCGCGAGCGGTACGGCTTCGGTCATCCACCAGACGGCCATCAGCAAGGCCACGGCAGCCGTCCTGGTTACGACCGGCCGGCCCGGCTCCAGATCGAAGAACAGGAGAAGCGCGATCGCCAGAAGGGGCCCGGCGAACAGACCGATTCTCTGCATTTTCGTGCCGGGTGGCTTCTTGTCTTTCATATCTGAGTCCCCAAACGGACGGCGATTCACCGACCGCCTAATATATGCACGGCCCGATTGCTGAAAAGCGTAAAATGCCCGTTGACATCCAGATGGGCATATCCTACATTGCACACTGCTCGAAATCTTCCCGGCGCGGCTCGGTGCAGCAACCACCCGTTGCGTCCGCCGGGATTCCCCGAGAAGCTGTTTAAAAATTACCGGTGAGTTCCCGAGCGCGAGCGAAAAAGCGGCGGTTGTGAGGCGCGAAGGGCGTGCAGCGCCGACGGGCAAGTCCGGCTATGAGAGACGAGCAAGCGCAGCCTCGATCTCGTAGGACGGGTGGGTTTGACCAACGCCGACCGGCGCTTTTTGCAGCCGTGCGAAGACCGCCGGGAATTTACAGACCGCTTCTGGATACGGAGGCAGCGGATGAAGGAAGGGAAATTCGGTTTCGGCATCGTAGGCTGCGGCGTGATCGCGCCCACACATCGCCTGGCGATCGAGGCTTGCGACGGCGCCGAACTGGTGGCGGTCTGCGATACCGACGAAAAACAGGTCAGGTCGTTTCTTGCCGGCATGGATGGGGGCGCGGACGGCATTCGCACGTATTCAGACTACAGAGATCTGGTTCAGGACCCCGGGGTGGACATCGTCAGCATCTGTACGCCTTCCGGCCTTCATTGCGAGGGTGTGACCGCGGCCGCCCGGGCCGGCAAGCACGTGCTGTGCGAGAAGCCCCTTGAGATCGACGCCGGCCGAATGACGGAAATGACGACGGCCTGCCGCGATGCGGAGGTGAAGCTCGGCTGCGTCTTTCAGAGCCGCACCAGTCCGGACATGATCAGGGCCCGCGGAGCCATTCAGGACGGCCTTTTGGGCTGGATGGTTCTGGCCGACGCCTTTCTCAAGGACTACCGCTCCCAGGCCTATTACCGCAGCGCGGGCTGGCGGGGCACCTGGGCGCTGGACGGGGGCGGCGCCCTCATGAACCAGGGCGTTCACGGCGTGGACCTTCTTCTGTGGCTAATGGGAAGCCCGGTTGTTTCCGTGTTCGCGCGCGCCGAACATAAGGTGCGCGACATTGAAGTCGAAGATACGGCCGTGGCCAATCTGAAGTTCAGGAACGGCGCGTACGGCGCGCTCATCGGCACCACTTCGTGCAACCCCGGAGAAGCCCGCCGCATCGAATTGCACGGCGCCCGCGGCACGATCACGGTCAGCGGCAGTTCGGTAACGCGCTGGGCGACCACCGTCGAGGAAGACGGCCGCGCAGAAGACGGCGAGCCGCCGAGGGAAATCGAAATTGAAGGCGCGGTTGCCGACCCGACGGACATTGGCAGTTCGGGCCACGTATTCCTGGTCGATGATCTTGTCCGGGCAATCCATGAAGACCGCGACCCGTACGTTACAGGCGAGTCCGCCCGCGGCGCCGTCGACCTGATTCTGGCGATCTACGAGTCCGCCCGATCGGGAAAGGAAGTCGAGGTGCGGCACTCAACCTGACCCCATGCGGCTGCAACACGGTATCCCGCTCTCCAACACCCAAAAAGGGATGACGTAAAAATGGCGAAGAACAGCAAACTCGGTTGGGGCATCATTGGCGCCGGCATGATCGCCGGCCATTTCCGATCCGGCATCGAAGCGTGTCCCGACGCGGAACTGGTCGCGGTATGCAATTACAACGAAGAAAAGGGAAGGAAATTCGCCGCCGAGTCCGGAGGAGTCAAATATTACAGGAACTATCAGGACCTGGTCGCGGATCCGGATGTACACATCGCCGGTATCTGTACCCCTTCCGGCATGCACGCCGACAATGTGATTGCGGCCGCCAGAGCGGGCGTACACTCGCTTTGTGAAAAACCGCTGGACGTCACACGCGAGAAAATGAACCGGATGATCCATGCCTGCCGCGATGCAGGCGTCAAGCTCGGCTGTATTTTTCAAAGCCGAACCAGCGATGAAGCCATAAAGGTTCGGAACGCCATCCGGAACGGAGAACTCGGCAAGCTGGTGCTTGCCGATGCCCTGATGAAGAACTACCGCTCCCAGGAGTATTACAACAGCGCGGGATGGCGCGGTACGTGGAAGGACGATGGCGGCGGCGCGCTGATGAACCAGGGTGTACACGGGGTGGACCTGCTGCTGTGGCTGATCGATGACGACGTCGAATCCGTGTTCGCGCGCGCAGAAAACAAAGTCCGCGACATCGAAGTGGAAGACACCGCCGTCGCCACGATCAAATACAGGAGCGGCGCCTTCGGGACGCTGATCGGCACCACGTCCTGCAACCCGGGGGAGGCGTCTCGCATCGAACTTCATGGCAATTCCGGGACCATCACCATGAGCGGCACACAGATCACGCGATGGGCAACCACAACCGAGGAAGACGGACGCGCGGAAGACGCGTTTCCCCCACGGCAGATCGCCGCGGCGGGAAACGTGGGCGCCGCCAGCGCCGTTGCGCCCGGCCATGGCTTTCTTGTAAACGACATCACCCGCGCCGTATTGGAAGACCGTGAGCCCTGCATCCCGGGCGAGTCCGCGAGAAAGTCCGTAGACCTGATCCTGGCCATCTACGAATCCGCACGGACCGGACGGGAAGTCGTAATGGACGCCTGGTAGACGGCTTCCCGGCAAGCAAAACAAAAAGGAACAGCCGGTTTCTCGTGCGGCTGTTCCTTTCTGTTTCTTCTGACATCCGGCGCATTCAGGTGCCGCTGTCTTCAACGGTCACAACCTTTCCCGTTTCGGCGGCGGCATAGATCGCTTCCACCACTTCCACTGCTCTCAGCCCGTCATCGCCCGAAATTCCGGGACGTTTCCCGTCCAGGATGGCGCTGACCGTTTCGCTCAGATACACCCTGCCGGAAACACCGCCGTAACCGTCTGCCGCTTCGGAAGCGATTCTCAGCGTCTTCCCGGGTCCGTCCGCGAAGTCGGGATGGTCGCTGACAACAGAGACTTCGTCGGCGGTTCCCCCCCATGCCGGGCTCCACGACGCCGTACCCAGGCTGCCTCGAAGCCCGATGAAGAGATCCCTGCCGGCGGGAAAGGCCTTTGGTACGGAGTAACTGATATCCAGCGTGGCTGTCGCGCCGCCTCTGAATTTCACGATGCCGAAACTGTTGTCTTCGATATCCAGCCGGTGTTGCAGGTGGCTTACCATGCCTGTCGCCTGCTGGACTTCGTCCTTCAGGATCCACCTGAACAGATCGATCCAGTGCGTCCCCAGATTGTGCATCGGGCCGCCGCCCGCAACTGCCTTCTTGTTCAGCCACGGTGAAATCCCGTCCTCCAGGTAGCGCAACGGCGAACCCGCCGCGCACCGCCCCTCGAGCGCGACGATTTGCCCCAGTATGCCGCGGTCGACAAGCTCCTTGATTTTTCTGGACGCCGGATGCGCACGCCAGCAATAGGGCGATGACAGCGTCACGCCCGCCTTGTCCGTGGCGGCAATCATGCGCCGGATGCCCCTGGAGGTATCCGCCATTGGCTTCTCGACAATCACGTGCTTACCGGCGGACGCCGCCCGTTCCACCGCGTCCGGGCACTCCGCGTGCGGCAGCAGGATCACCACGAGGCCGATGTCCTCCCGCGATAGAAGTGCGTTGTAGTCCTCGTGTCCGTCGATCCCGGTCTGCCTGCAAACCCGCTCCAGATACGCCGGATCCGCTTCCGCAACTGCCCGCACCTCTGTTCTGGCGATTGCATCGAAATGTGGAAGGTAATCCAGGGAATGAAGGTGATGAAATCCGATTATCCCGACCCCGAGCCTCTCCATCGAATCGCATTCTCCTTTCGTGTCCTGTCCCAAAAATCCCTCACCATTCGACTGCCGATTCATCCGCACCAATCCGCGATGGCGCGTGCGAGAACTTCCGCACCCTCTGCCAGACTGTGTACGGGGATTTGTTCCTGGCTTGAGTGTGCCACGCCCAGCGTTCCCGCGCCGATCACGACGGCGGGGACGCCGATCAGATTGGAATAAAACCAAGCATCGCACGACGCGGGCATCGCCGCCACATCGGCGGCCTGTCCGCTTGCAAGGCAGGCCTGTTGCAATGTCCTTACGATCGGATGATCCGGGGGCACCTCGTTGCAGTCATGGCGGTACATGAAATCCACGTCGAAATGGTCGGGGAGCCAGTCTCCTCCCTCAGCCTTCAGCGCACCCTCCATCTCGCGCATCACGTCTTCCTTGTTCCTGTTCGGCAGAAATCCCAGAACGCCCTTGAATGTCGCCTCTCTTGGCGCCATCGCGGGCCAGTCCCCTGCCTCCAGCGTGCCGAACGTGATGGGCATCGGGTTTTCATACGCATCGTAAAGCGGATGTCCTTTGGATTCCGCCAGCAGCCTTCCGTGATATCCCTCCAGAATCTCGATTGCGCCCATAGCCTCCTTCAGCGCGCTCACCGTACGCCCCGCCTGCCCGCTGTGACCCGCCCGTCCGTAGACGTTTACCGTGAACCAGACTGCGCCGCGTATCGACGGCAGGATCTTCAATTCGGATGGCTCCAGGACCAGCGCGGCATCGGCCCGGTCGTTTCCGCGCACGAACGCGAGCGTTCCGTTGCCTCCGCATTCCTCCTCGATCACCAGGTGCCCGATCAGGTCTCCCTTGAGCGCTACTCCCGTCTCTTTCAGGGCGGCGAGCGCAAGGTAGAGCATGGCCGCCTGTCCCTTGCAGTCACAAGCGCCGCGGCCGAAGACGACCCCGTTTTCCACGCGCCCGTCGAACGGACGGTCCTGGTCCGACGACGCGGGAACGACGTCGAGGTGGGTATTCACGATTAACGAGCGACCGCCGCCGGTACCCTTTTTCACCACCCTCAGATTCGGCCGATCGGCATAGCTGAGATCCGGCAGCCTGAACGAATAGTCGGGGTCTTCCTGTATCGTATCCGGAATGGGTACAAGCTCACGTTCGTCGACAACCCTTTCCATCCGGGCGTGCAACGTGCGCATCGCCTGACCTTCGTTGCCACGCACGGACGGGATGCGGATCAGATCGCAAAGCAGCTCCACCGCATCTTCCTTGTGGGTCTCGATTGCGGACTTCAATAGCCGGTTATCCAAAAGCGCACTCCCGGGATCCGTAGCGGTGTGTGACTCCGGATCCACCGTAAGCAGCCCGTTGAAAAAGCTCTTCCGGGCTACGGCCGGGTCATCCGGCGAGTTCTTCCAGCGCACGGTCGAGGATGTCGATGCCCAATCCCGCTTCCGCTTCGGTGATAACCAGTGGAGGCGCGATCCTTACGACGTTTCCGTACAACCCCACCTTACCGAGCAGGAGACCGTGCTCTCCCGCCCGCAGCAGCAGATCGGAGGTGAGTTCCGGCGCGGGGGTTTTCTCTTCGGGGTCCTGCACGAATTCCAGTCCGATCACGAGGCCCTGCCCGCGCACGTCGCCCAGCATCGGGTATTTCGCCTTCATGGCCTGAAACCGCGCCATCATGTAGTCGCCCACGCGCTGCGCATTCTCCGGCAGCCTTTCGTCTTCCATGACGTCCAGTACAGCATGGGACGCGGCGCTGGCCAGCGGATTCCCCCCGCACGTGCTGGACATCTCTCCGGTACCCATACACTCGAAAATGCGACTTTCGCCGGCAAGCGCCGAAGCCGGCATTCCGCTGCCGATGCCCTTGCCCAGACAGACCATATTCGGCTGCAGGTCCTCCCACTCGAGCGCGAACAGTTTTCCGGTTCGCCCGAACGACGATTGCACCTCGTCCAGAATGAAGACCATCCCGCGCTCCCGCGCCCACGCTTCGAGCCCCTTCAGCCACCCGGCAGGCGGAAAAATGAAACCCGCGCCTCCCTGGTAGGGTTCTGTGATCACGGCGCCCACATCGCCGGTGGACGTGGAATCGATAATCCGGTCCAGGTTTTCGAGGCAGCGCCGTGCGCATTCCTCTTCGGTTTCGCTCTTGTAGAAATCCCGATAGAAATAGGGAAACGGCGCCAGGATACCACCCGGCAACTGGGGTCCGAATGCTCGTTTCGTGTTCATATTTCCAGCAACGCTCATCGGTCCGTACGTGCGTCCGTGAAAGCCCCCGTAAAACGACAGCACTTCGTGTTTGCCCGTGAACCGTTTGGCAATGCGGATGGCCGCCTCGGTGGCCTCGGCGCCTGTTGTCAACAGAAACGTCTGATCGATATTGTCGGGAAGCAGATCGGTCAGTCGTTTTGACAGGGTCACCCGCTCCGGCGTAGGGAACGAATAACAGTTCATCAGCCGTCCGGCCTGTTCCCGGATGCTCTCCACGTGCCGAGGGTGCGAGTGACCGAGATTGGTTACCAGGACACCGGAAGTAAAGTCCAGAAACCGGTTGCCGTCCACGTCCCACACCCAGACGCCCTCGCCGCGGTCCCAAACCACAGGGACCTGATCGGCCATACAGGGCGGCTCGTATTCCCTGGAAACTTCAAGCAATTCGGCGGAGCGGGGTCCCGGAATCTCTCGCTTCTCCAATGTCATCTCGTTCGCCACCAGCGCCATTTCGGATCTCCCGACAGGTTGATAACGGTTTCGGCCTATGCGAGTTCCTTATTGATCAGGAAACGCGGCGGCCGCCCTTCAATGAAACGTACAAAGTCCTCCATAACCTTTTCGCGCATGCTCCAGTTCGCTTCCTCAGAATACCACGCGAGATGGGGCGCCAGGAGCGCATTCTCCAGATTGAACAGGTCCATTTCCGGATCGGGCGGCTCCTGCTCGTATACGTCGACGGCAGCCCCGGCGATCCAGCCCTCCCTCAGGGCCCGGGCAAGCGCATCCGCGTCCACCAGACCGCCCCTGGCCGTATTCACAAGATAGGCGTGGGATTTCATCGCCCGGAGTTCTCTTGCTCCGATGAGATGGTACGATTCCTCGTCGAGCGACGCGTGAACCGTAATCATGTCCGACTCTCTCAATAACGTGTCCAGGTCCACCACCTGCACACCCAGTTCCTTCCGGCGTTCTTCGGGCAGGTACGGATCGCAAACCAGGATATTCACCTCGAACCCGGCCAGTTTCCGAAGCGTCAGGCTCCCGATGCGGCCGCAACCGATGATGCCAACGGTCTTGCCCTTGACGGAATAGACGGGATAGACCTCGGTGAAGTCCCAGATCCCGTTCCGACTGGATGCATCCAGAATCTTCCGTCCCACGTTCAGCTTCCGCCACCCGGACAACATAAGCGAAATCGCGTGTTCAGCCACCTCGTCCGAACAATAGTCCGGCTCGTAGGCAACGCGTATTCCCTTCTTCGTCGCGGCGTCCACGTCCACGTTGTCGTATCCGACGCCGTGCCTCAGGATCAGCTTGCACCTTTCCAGCTGATCGATCACGCCGGCGGTCATCTTTACCATATTCACCAGAATCATATCCGCGTCGACGATCTTTTCGATCAGTTCGGATTCCGGCCTGAACTTGAGCTGATGATACTCGAAGGTGACGTGTCCGTACTTCCCGAGTTCCTCCTCTTCCCATTTCAGGTCGGGCTCGATATAGTCGGTCACCACAATCTTGATCGGATCCATAAAACGCTCCCGAAAGAATACAAATTCCCGGTTCACCCGCTGAATGGCAGCGTCACGGGATTGCCTGACCTGGCGGACTCGTATATCGCCAGGATGATTTCGATCGCCCGTTTCGACTCCGGCCCGTCGATTTCCGGTTCACCGCCTTCGTTCAGAATACGTACCATCTCCGCGATCTGCGCCTTGTGCCCTTCCGTTCCGAAGGTCTTCGAATCCGATGCCGCCCTGGCCACGTCTGTCGTGTCCGCCGCAGACGCCTCCACGCTCTCGCCCTCGACGTCCCATCTGGTTATCTGGTCCGCTTCCACCACAACCGTTCCCCGGTCTCCGGAAAACTCCATCCGCGCCGGCAACCCGGGAAACGCCGCGGAAGACGCTTCAATCACACCCAGCGCCCCGCTCTCGTATTCCAGCGTGGCAACCACCGTATCTTCCACCTCGATATCGTGGATCAATGTGCCCATTCTGGCATAGACCCGTTTAACGGGGCCCATAATCCACTGGAGCAGGTCCACCGTGTGGCTCCCCTGCGTCATCAGCGCTCCGCCGCCCTCCATCGCCCAATTGCCCCGCCAGTCATCCGCATCGTAGTAAGCCTGGGGCCGGAACCACTTGATATAGGCGTCGGCCAGCACCATTTTACCGAGAGCGCCGGATTGAACAGCGTCACGCACTCTGCTGACGGACTGCCCATACCGCAGTTGGAACACCCCCATCAGCTTCACGCCCCCGGCCGCCGCGGCCCGGATGATCCGATCCATATTCTCTATGGATACATCCAGAGGCTTTTCCACGATCAGGTGCCTTCCCGCATCCGCCGCGTCCGTCACGATCGGAATGCGGACGCCGCTGGGCGTGCAGACACAGACCACGTCCACTTCCGGCTGGCGGAGAATGGCTTCGTGATCGGTAAACCAGGGCACGCCGTGCGCTTCTCCAGTACTCCTGGCGCGCGATTCGCTTCGGCTGTATACGGCGACCAGTTCCGCCCCGTCGGTATCCTTCACGGCGCCGATGTGATAGTCCGCCACCACGCCGCATCCGATCATTGCAAAACCGATAGTCCGACTACCCATAATCGAATCCTCCCGGAGGATTGTTCTGTCCCGGAAACCAGCTTCCGGTCCCGAAAATCCCTCGCCATTCGACCGCCGATTCATCCGCGCTTGTCCGATAAACACCGGCGGTGTATCTTTTCCGGTCGTTCAGTTTTCCGTAGAACCGGAGCGTGCGATCAGAATATGAGCAAGATACATCCGAGCTCCACGACTCGCTGTCGTACACGGAGGTCACAACTGTATGGAATACGTACATCCCGAACTTCTGGCCGGCAAGGTTGCCTGGGTCACGGCGTCGGCGCGGGGCCTTGGCCGGGCGATCGCGCAACGGCTTTCCTGCTGCGGCGCTTCGATCGCTGTTCACGCAAGATCCGACCGGACAGCGGCCGAGTTCGACGAAGCCCCCTCCACGACTCACGTGGCAAGGGAAATCGCACAAACCGGCAACGCGGTGATCACCGTATTTGCCGACGTATCGGATCCGCTGCAGGTCGAAGCAACTGTTGAACGCATCGAATCCGAACTCGGTCCGATCGACATTCTGGTCAACAACGCCGGGGGTGACATTGCCGCGGCGGGCGGCAAACCGAACCCTAACGATACGATCGGTATCCCGCTGGAAGACATCGAGGCCGTGTTCAAGAGAAATTTCGACACAACCCTACACTGCTGCCGCGCAGTCGTTCCGGGCATGATTCAACGCGGGGGAGGCAGGATTGTCAACATTGGTTCGGTAGACAGCTTTACCGGCGAGCCCGGGGGCGGCCCGGTGTACGCTACGGCCAAGGCGGCACAGACCCACTATACCCGCTGCCTGGCCGCCCAACTCCGCCAGCACAACATCACCGTGAACATGGTTGCGCCGGGTGACTCCCCCAGCGGTCGTTTTCTTGCCACGGGTCAGGCAGACCCGGATTTTATGAAAGCGATGAGCCGGCCCACGCTGATCCGATACGCTTATCCCGATGAGATCGCTCGCGCCGTGCAGTTCTTCGTTTCGCCACTGGCCAGCTTCGTGAGCGGCCAGATCCTGCGTGTTGACGGCGGAGCGCAGCCTTCGCCCGCCTAGACCGGTTCGGGACGGCACAAGAGGCGTCTTCCACTAGAGCCGGTCCAGTTCCTCACGATATTCCTCCGGCGTATCGATATCCCTCAGCACACCTTCGTCCTTTACCTCCACCTCCTGCGTGTCGCCCGGGTGCCCCCGCATGACGGGTTTGAGCCCCTCCTCGCCGGATAGAGACCGGATCTCGCAATAATATCGACCCAGATCCACCAGCGCCGGATGCCCTCGTCTTCCACGGTAAACCGGAACGACGATTCCCTTATTGCCGTTTCGATACGCCGCAGCCACCTTCCTGACCACGCTCGCCCGGACGTTCGGCTGATCCCCCAGGGCGATCAGAGCGGCATTCGCCGACTCTTCCAGGACGGAAAGCCCGCTCAGGATACTCGAAAACATCCCCTTGCGATAGTCGGGATTCAAATGAAATGTTACCGGGCGCCCAACCAGACTGTCCCGCACGGCGTCCGCCCGGTGGCCAAGCACGACCAGAATTCCATCCAGATTGGCTTCCAGCAGCGTATCGACCACGGTCTGAAGTACAGTCTTTTCGCCAAAGGGCAACAGCTGTTTGGGAGACCCCATGCGTGCCGACATTCCGGCAGCCGGCACCAGGGCGCAGATGCGTTTTTTCATTTGGACGTCAAGTATAACAAAAAAAGGCGGGTGAGACCACAACTTCCGACCTGCGTCCGCAAATGCGGTCACAGGAGGATGCTCCACGTTAAAAAACAAACACTTAACGCTGCAGTCAAGGGAATTCAGAGGTCCGGGGACAGGAAGTACGCACCCGTGACGGGGACACGGGCGCGGATCCGCAAGAACGAAATCCGATCACGCATAAAAAATTTAAAAACAAATAATTAAACCCGTTAAACTACGCTTTGACTTGACTTTTCTGCATTAAATGGTACATTACATTTCTTTAAAATACTGACAGTGACGAGTGTCAGGCAACGTTAGCTTCGGGAGAAGCCATTTCAGGTGCTCTGTGAAACGTGTGAAACGCGTACCGCCACACGGGTCTCCACCCGGGTCCTGAACGGCGAGAAACAGGTCACTTATCGTTGCGAAGTCTGCGAGGCGGCGCCTGCGGCCGGGTCGAAAACCCGCCTGGAGCGCCCCTGTGAGCGCTGCGGAGAGAAGGAGGGCCGGATCAAACTCACCCGCCTCGCGGAACGTTATCGAACCGTAACGTATCTGTGTGATTCCTGCGTGTCAGCGACCTGATATGGACGAATGTACACACAAATCGGACGGTGGGTAATCCGCAGGGGAATCCCGCCGGTTTTCCTGCGCAGGCGGTCCTCACCGCCGTACGCTTCAGCAACCGGACAGCCGCATGATGGACACCAGCACATTCCTGAATCCACCGGCGCCATATCGGGTCCTGCCTTCCTGGGAATGGAACAGCACGATCGAGGAGGGAGAGATCGTGCGCCAGATCAGGGAGATGAGCGAAAAGGGCCTTGGGGGTTTCTGTCTCTCCGCGGGTCCGGGGCTCAGAATCCCGTACCTTTCCAGAGTCTGGTTCGATCGGGTTCGGCTCGCGGTGGAAACCGCCAGTGAGTGTGGACTTCAGGTCTGGCTGCACGATGAATTTCCCCACCCTCACGGCATCAGCGGCGGCCAGGTGTCGTTGGGCCATCCCCAGTATCGCGGCCAGCACCTCACATTCGACGAGATCACGGTTCAGGGAGGTCAGCAGGTCGACATGGAACTGCCGTGGGGCACTGTATTGCGCGCACTCGCAGTGCCGCTCAAACGGGATCGGTGCCTGTGGGAGAGTGTGGAGGACATCGGAGGATATATAGGCGCAAACCAGAGTCATGAAATCTACAGGGAACAAGCCGACGACGCAGGATACCACAACAAGAGATTTCTCGCCCGCCATCTCATGCATCGACTTTTCTGGAAGGCGCCGCCGGGACGCTGGAGAGTGATTGTCTTCATCCAGAGGGAATGCGATGCGGAAGAACCCCATGGAATCCACTTCGATCCATTCAACGCCGAAGCCGTAGCCTGTTATCTCGAGACCACCCACGGACGTTACGCCGACGGGCTGTCGGACAGCTTCGGCGGCGCGATCCAGGGCATTCTGACCACCGAGGCGTTATCCATCCCGGGCAGATGGCCCTGGTCCCCGACATTGCCCCGGGTATTCCGGGAACGCAACCAGTATGACCTCCTCAACTGTCTGCCGGCGCTGATGACCTATTTCGGTCCGAATACGGCCCGGATCCGGTACGATTACTTCCAGACGCTGAGCGAGATGCTCAGAGATAATTTTCATAAGGCATTCGAGACGTGGTGCGCGAAACACAACGTGCTGCACGCGTCTGACGTGACGGTCTTCAGAAACGCCCACAGGCGACACGTCCATATTCCCGGCACCTGCGGAGGCGGGGAAAAGGTTGGCGGATTCAACGACCGGGACGCGCATGCCGCCGCTTACCGCCGCAACCCGAGGTTCTCCGTATCCGTCCACGACGGCGGCCGCGCGTTCAACACGTGCTTCAACAATACCGGGTGGTCGCTGACGCTTCAGGATATGAAGTGGACGATCGACCGGATGGGCGCGCTTGGCGCCAACCTGTTTCACGCACGGGGACTGTCATACACGCTGGACGGGCTGCGCAAGCACCACAGCCCGCCGTCCATTTTCCACCAGAACCCCTACTGGAAACATTTCCGGCTGCTGGCGGACTACGCCGGCCGTCTCTCCTACGCCCTCAGCCAGGGACACCGAAGAGCCAATCTCGCCCTTCTCGATCCGGTTACGAGCCTTTGGGCGCACCTCGGCAGTCCGGGCCTCGGATGGGAATATATCGGTTACGATGAGGATGAGGCCAAGCTTACGGGGCGTCTCGCGTCGGATTGGGCGTATCTCATCGAGTCCCTTTGGCAGATGCAGCGCGAATTCGACTCCCTGGATCCGGAAACCCTCGCGGCGGCCGACGTCGCCGGAAGCCGGCTTCAGACCGAGGGAGCCAGCTATGACGTACTCATCCTGCCGCCGATGACAAACCTGGAGCGAGACGCGTTCGAGCGCATCCGGCAATTCATCAATGCTGGCGGCAAAGTCATCTGTCTCGGCCTGCTTCCGATAGAAGACATCCAGGAGGGTCCCTCGGTCGTGGAGGCATTCTCCCGACTGACCGACATGGAACCCGGCAGAATGAGGCGCGACTATATTGGCCACGAACTGGGCGTACATCTTATACAGAGAGGCGACCTCTACTTCATCCGTACGGGGGGTTCCGTCGAAAAAAACCGCGGTGCGCGAATGCTTGCGGATCTTCTCCATCGAATCCTTCCTCCCGACGTGATCGTGGAGACCGATAAGAAGAACGGGTCGGCGGTTATGGCGCAGAGAAGGGAAACGTCAAACGAGGATCTGTTTTTCTTTACGAATACCGATCAAAACGCGTTCACTTCCCGGGTCACGGTACGGGTGCCGTCTCATCGGCGAAAGGTGGAACGGTGGGACCTGGAAACCGGCCGCCGGGCCCCGCTGACGGCGGAGCGGGACTCCGATCGGATAAGGTTCAACCTCGACTTCGATCGCCTGCAGTCCCACCTTATCGTCGTAACGGAAGACAAACCTCAACCGCTTCCGGAATCGGAATCGGCGGCCGTTTTGCGTCCCGATATGAATGGAGCGTGGAAAGTCGATGCCGAAGAAGACAACTGTCTTCGTATGGACAGGTTCCAGATGCAGCTCGATCCGCAGAACAAGGGGCTCGAGCAGGGTTGGCACAAACCCGGCTACAGGGACAACCGCTGGACGTCCGTAACCCCCAAACCGGTGGTTGAACAGATTGGTGATCTACCGTCCCTTTCCGGCCTGCCCTTTACGTTCAATAGCGCCGGCCCGGGCAAGGCCGCAGGTCCGGGCATCGAGTTTCCGCTGGTCTGCTGGTTCAGGACGGCGTTTTCAGCTGACGTTGTTCCGTCCAAGCTCTCCCTGGTGATGGACCGAAGCGCGATTCTGGGAAATTATCAGATCTATCTGAACGGTGTCCGCCTTCCGGGAAAAGCATTCCGACCCACGTTTCGCTACGACCACAACAACGTTACCTGCGCGGTTGTACGCCGCGTGAACACCGGCAGAAACGTACTTGCAATCCGGGTGGAGCTCGACGATCTCAATCAGGGTCTGGTCGACGCCTTCTATCTCTTCGGAAAATTCGGCGTCCGGCGCTGGCTCAGCCAATACCTGCGAATGGTCGCTCCGGTCGACCGTGGTTTCCCGGGTGAGCTCGACGACCAGAAGATGCCGTATTATGCGGGAACGGTTGTTTATACGAAGGATATGACGTTTGCCGAGCTTCCCGAGTCAGAGCAGTTCCTCTTCTCGCTCGAGGAGGAACTCAAGGATGTAACCGATATTGTTGAGGTGGCCATCAACGGTCGCTCCCTCGGGACGAGGGCATGGGCGCCGTTCAAGTGGACGGCCAGGACGGAGTGGCTGAAACCGGGCAAAAACCGAGTTGTCGTCCGGATGACCAACACGCTTTCCCGGCTGCTCACCGGATGTGAGTTTGAAGCGCGCACCCATTCCCTGAAACCCGTCGAGCTGTAGAAGCTGTCTTAAAATTCCCGGCGGTCTTCGCGCGGCGCGGTATCGGGGAGAAACGGCGCGCCATCGGTCCTCGTTGCCCCAGTCGGATACACCGGATTGCGAAAGATTTTAAAGCGGCCTCACGTCGAGGTCGCTTTTGCATTGAAGTCACGTCGCAAATGTCGGCAGATCTCATTTCAAACGGAGACGAATATGAAAAAAGGATGGCTTGCGGCAGGCCTCGCGGCAGCGCTTCAGGGATTTCTTCTCCTGGCGGCAGGGCTCATCTTCGCCGCCCTGTTTCTCATCAAGATCCTCTGGGCGTGGACGATTCCCGATCTGTTCCCCGGTGCGGTTGAACAGGGACTTATCGCGGGCGAAATCTCGTGGTTCGCATCCCTGAAGCTGGCCCTGTTCCTTGGAATCCTGTCAGCGATCATCGGGAACAGGAGCACGTCCACCTCATATTCGCGGATAGAAAGAACCGGGTGAGTTCCGTACGCTGGCCTGTTGGAAACGGAATGTCATATGGAATTCGACGACAGGTCGTACTATAAGGCATACGATCACAACTATCGCGTCGCGTATGGCGAAGGCCTGGCGTTTCTTGGTGAAGGGGGATCGCAGGGGGTACTTCGGCGCCTGAAGGGAATGCTAGGAAGAATCCCGCATTCACCGACGCAAAAAGAGATACTGGATCTGGGATGCGGTGACGGAACCGTTGGAATCTTCCTGGCCCGGCTGGGATACCGTTACCTGGGTATCGACGTCTCGGAGGCTGCCATCGAACGCGCGAGACAGCGTTGTGTCGAAGCCGGCACAGACGCGGGATTCCGCGCGGCGAATGCACTGGAGCCGGAGTCGTTTCCAGCCGGCGGGGCCGACATCGTTCTCGACTGCTCGTGCTTCCATATGCTGGTGGTGGACGCTCACCGCAAGATTTATCTGAGAAACGTCAGACGGGCACTGCGGGACGGAGGGTATTTCATCCTGTTCGGCTCGCACGACCCGGAGGCATACGAGGGCCCGGTTGGCTCGTTCGCCGAATTCCGCAGGAAGACGGGCGCCAACACCTCGGGCGTCACCCTTCAGAAATGCTTAGGAAATAAGTGGATGGATGTAGATGGGAAGAAGGTCTACTTGATGGGGCGTTCGCAGAGCCTGAGGGGTTATCGAAAGGAACTGACCGCGGCGGGCTTCAGGATTCTTTACCGTACGACCTATCGACGTGATCCGCGGGATGCGGGCTTCCTGATGCGGAAGGACGTGGAGGCGCGTGCCGATTGAGTGGGGTCCGCACGAGCTCTCCAACTGCCGCGTAGCTATGATCGCCGATCCCGGAGGGAATCCGATCTTCATTCACCGGCGAAAGGACGGGACGTGGGGATAGCCGGCGCTTTCGGTTCCACGATCACGATGTCAGGATTGACATGCCGGAGTGCGATTTCGATCTTACCTGGTACCATGGTTCCCAGCAGAAGTTGACCGAACTTCGCGTTGGAAGTTCGATCACGCAGATCCGCGACCTTGCGAAGGCGTTTTCTCACAGGCCCTCGCTTGTTAGCAGGTCTTTCGCGGACGAGTTCCTGTCCGACAAATGTCGGGTGAAACACAATGGCGTCACGCCCGGATTTCTCTATACTGTTTCCGAGGGAATCGGGCCTGAGGATATCTATCCACACCCCCATCCGGCGAATGCCGATGGCTGAGAGTGGCTCACAGGGCGCAAGTTGAAGCTGGAATTCATCGAAAAGACGATCGTATCGGACCACGAGCGTCTGACAAAGGAAAAAGTCGCTGAGCTCAGGCGGAAACAAAGGGAACGGGGCGAGGATACGTTTTCGGAGCAGTCAGATTGAAAATTCGCAGCGCCCGTTGCCCGCAATCAGCAGTCCTGCGACGGACGTCGTCATAAAACCCCCAGCATATCAAGGAAGCGCAATGCCGTCTCTCGCCAGAGGAGATTTCGTGGAACCCGAATCCGGCGACGAAATGCCCCGACGGACTCATTACGAGGGCAAGTTTGTCACCCTGTCGCCGGTCAGCCCGCAGGCCGACGCCCGGGAACTCTTCGAGGGCTCCCACGGGTCCGAAATGTGTGAGCAGATATGGACCTACATGGGGTACGGTCCATTTGACAACGTGCAAGCCATGCGAGCGTGGCTCGAGGACGGGGTGGGGTCGAACGATCCGCTCTTCTTTACCGTCCACCATCGTGAGTCCGGCCGGCGGGTCGGGATGGCGAGTTTCCTGAACATCGCGTCCGACATGCGACGTCTGGAGCTGGGCCATATCTGGTATTCGCCGGATTCCCAGCGGTCGAGTGTCAACACCGAGGCTGTGTACCTGATGCTTAGTGAGGCATTCGACAGGCTGAAATACAGACGGGTCGAATGGAAGTGCGATTCGCTGAACGAGCGCTCCCGAAAAGCGGCGATCCGTCTTGGCTTCCGGTTTGAGGGGATCTTCCGGCAGCACATGATTATCAAGGGACGAAACCGGGACACAGCCTGGTACGCGCTGCTGGACAGCGAGTGGCCCGAGGTCAGGAAGAACATGCGGGCGTGGCTGTATCGGAACCCTGTTGGGAGGATGTCACTTACTGAATTAAACAGAAGTCAGTCCTCAAAGGTCCATTCTGGCTGACGCCTGCGTACCTGACTGCGGCACGTCACTTTGTTTTCTCATATCCGAATTTTGCAAACCGTTGAGTGAGTCTGTGCAAATGCGCCCTTTGCCGGAGTCAGGTAGTCGGGAGTTGGATGGACCGGAAAAATCCGTTGGCTCGGAATTTGCCTTGTTGATCGGCGAGCGTAGAGGTAAATTTGAACTGTGTTTGTTGAGATTCGACCAGTCGAAATTGAAATGGAGAACGATATGGAAACAAGGGTAATTCAAATTCGAGTCAGCACTGAAGCGGCTCAGACCTACGAGACAGCGAGCGAAGCGGAGCAGTGTAAGTTAAATGCCCTGCTCAGCCTCAAGCTCAGCGACGTGGGACGGGCGCAACGGCCGCTGGAAACGGTTATGGGCGAGATCAGCCGCAAGGCACAGGAGCGAGGCATGACGACAGAGATTCTGGAGTCCATCCTGAATGAACAGTAATGCCCGCTATGTTTTCGACACCAATGTTCTTGTCAGCGCGCTCATTTTTGAAGAATCGAAGCCGGGTCAAGCGTTTCGGTATGCGCTTCAAAACGGTCAGGTATTGCTATCCCTGCCAGTATTGGAGGAAACAGCCGAAGTGATGAGTCGGGAGAAGCTTGGGCGATATGTGACCGCAGAGGATCGGGACGAGTTCCTTCAAGCGTTAGTCGGACGTGCAAGGTTCATTGAGCCAGCTGCCCAAATCAGGATTTGCCGAGATCCCAAAGATGATAAGTTCCTCGAACTTGCAATAAGTGGAGCAGCAGCTCATGTCATCAGTGGTGATGACGATCTATTGACATTGAGTCCCTTTCGTGGCATAGAGATTCTCACGCCACATGATTTCCTGAGTCGGCTGGAAGACCTTTAGAGTCCGCCGCAGAGTGGACTGACTCAGGACATTCGCTCCATTCTGTTGGCAAAAAGACGATTGGATAAACTCAGCAATGAGATCAGGCATATTTGCATTATGGAACGATGAGCGCAGCCGCGGATAATGTTTCGATCCTGAGTTCGCACTCGAGCGGGAGTCAGGGAAGCAAAGATCCGAGGCCGGGCACCTCTGGAGGAATGACGTGATGTGGCGAGATCCGATTGTCGAGGAGGTCAGGAAGATACGCGAGGCGCATGCGAGGAAATTTAACTATGATCTACAGGCCATATATAGAGACATTAAGGAGCGGGAAAAATCGAGCGGAAGGGAGTTTAATTCCTTACCACCAAAGCGAGTAGAAAACGTTGGTCATCCGGAATAGACCGAAGGTTAAAAATCCCAATCGATGCCACCACCTCATCGCCACGGGCTGATACGTCCCCAGAGTATCTGCTACCGGCCCACCCTCCGCACGCAGTAACGTCATCAACTTCATCCCCGCAGGAAATTTCGCACTCGCCGTCGCGGAACTACTCAGGCCTCGCGGCCTGACGGTATCGAAGCGTTGTCTCCCGGGAAAATCCGACGGCAGGCCTGCGCCCAGCGATACACGTTTTCGCCACAAACCACACCAGGAGGTACGCGACTCATGACGCCGTGGAAGATCAATCTGGACGACGTGCCGGAAGAACATCAGAAGTGGACCTGGAGTACTGGAAGCTACGAACGCTATCGTCGCCATGTCTCGGTTGCTCTGGGAAACACCCAGGAAGCGCTGCATCCGTTCGACGTGGAACTGACGCGTCTTCCACCCGGCGCGCGCCCCTGTCCGGTGCATTCGCACGCCCGGATGTGGGAGTTCTTCATTGTCGTATCCGGCCGCGCGGTGGTCGATCGTGAAGGAGAATCCACCGAAGCCGTGGCCGGAGACTGCTTCATGCAGCAGGCGGGCACCCGGCACCGGATCCGAAACGGGAGCGACTCCGAAGACCTGGTCTTCTACGTTATCGCCAACGAGCCCGGCGGCCCCGATACGACCCGCAAGTACGAGGTGTAACCGGCGCGCGCATCCCCTCCCCGCGTTTTCCGCGATTGCGCCGTACGGGTCGATCTTCCGGCGCCTGTGATCGGATCGCCGAATTACCTCCCCCGACAGTCATTGTATTGAACCTCTGAATACGCATGAGGAATCACGTTGGGGTTCTCAATCTCTGCAGGCGAGATCTTCGGCCTGTCGTGTTCGCTGGTCTGGGCGGTGAACAGCCTGATGGTGCGCACGCAGTCTCAGGCCATTCCGCCGGCGATGATGAACGGCATCCGTTGCGCCGTGGCCACGGTCTTCTTCTGGATGCTGCTTCCGTTCGGGCCGCCGCTTTCCAGCTATTCGCTGGTAACGGGAACGGAGTGGGCGCTTCTGGTTGGCGGTCTGCTGATCGGAATGGCCGTGGGCGAAACGATGTACCTCGCGGCGATCAGGGAAATCGGCGTATCCCGCGCCATGGCGCTGTCGGGGACCTTCCCGCTGTCCACGTTCTTCTTCGAGTGGGCCCTTCTCGACAATCCGTTCAGCCGGCGCTTCTTCCTCGGGATCTGCCTCGTTGCCCTGGGCGTCATCTTTCTGTCGAGCCGGCCTCGTCAGCCCGAGCGCGAGCGGCCCGACCGGCTCGTCCTTGGCGTATCCCTCGCACTGTTCGCCTGCCTGCTGTGGGGCCTGAGTACGGTGATGCTCAAACCGGCGATCGCGCATATGACGTCGGTACAGGCCAACAGCGTCCGCGTGCCACTCACGGCCGCTGTTCTCTTTCTCGCCCGGGCGTGGGCGGGCCCGGTGATGCGCATCCGTGACGTCGACCGGCGGGCGCTGCTGGTCGTGGCCGCAAGCGGGATTGTGGGCGTGGGCGCCGGGTCGTTGCTGTACGTGATGGCGATTGCACGGATCGGGCCGGCGAAGATGGCGACTCTGGCGTCGGTGTCTCCCGTTTTGGGGATGCTGATGTCGGTGTTCTTACTCAAGGAGAAGCTGACACTGCCTCTGGTGGCGGGTGTGGTGTTGTGCGTGGCGGGCGTGTGGATGGTGCTATGAAAAAAAGGGAATTATCGAGCCTACACACACTTGTGTGCGTGTTGCGCCGGTCAGGTTCGACTGCCGGGGTCCAATTCAGTACGCGGGCTGAGTGTGATGAACCCATAAGACACGAGGAGGGCTTGTGATTCGCGAAATCCTGGATGGTCTGTTCAGCAGGGAACTGCTTGACGCCCATCCGGATGAGTGGGGTATAAGCGCCCATTGCGGCCATCCAGCCGCGGTTGGGTATGCGACGACGATTACGCCGGAGACGATCCGGACGGCCATCGGCCTGAATGTGGACCTCATCGTGACGCACCACGACGCTTGGGGTTTCATGTTCGAGCAGCGGGACGAGGTCCAGTCCCTGTTGAAGGAATACGGACTCACGCACGTGTGGGCGCATCTTCCGCTGGACCTGGCGGACTTCGGGACATCTGCAACGCTGCTGTCGGAACTGGGCTTTGCGCCTGTCGCGGTTCTGCAGCACGCGGAAGGAAGGGTGGGCGAACTCCCCGAAACCACATCACTGAGCGCGGTGCGGGAGAGACTGACCGAGTTGTTATCGGAGGAGCCATGCCGGGTACACGATGCGGGCCGGGCGGTGAGGAGAACAGCCACCGTAACCGGCGCCGGTTTCTATACAAACTTTCTGAGAGACGCGCTGAGTTACGATATCGACCTCTACGTCACCGGTGAAACGAGTCTCTTCCTGCTCGAATACGCGAAATTTCGAGAGGTAAACGTACTTGTGTACTCGCACAACTATACCGAACTGCCGGGTGTACGCGCCTTCGCCGGTAGAATCGCCGATGCGCTTGGTCTGGCAATGAAGGGGCATCTGGGAGATTCGCACTGGTAGCCGCACGTCTTTTGAGTGGGGAACGGAATTCCTCTCGGATAATTTCCCTGGACCCTTGAATCTTGATTCGACGGACCGTATATTTTCAGGGCAATTCAGACGTCTCACAATTGAGTTGACTAAAATTGGAGACTACGCGATGGCGGATCGAGAACGAAACACGATAGATTTGCAAAAGGTTGTTTCGCGAGATCCTGAAATTCACAGTGGAGACCTCGTTTTCGCAGGTACCCGTGTTCCGGTAGACAGCCTTGTGAGTTATCTCAAAGGGGGGTATTCTATTGAGGGATATCTCAAGGAATTTCCTTCGGTGCAGCGATGGCAGATCGAATCATACCTCGAACTCTCGGCTGAGGGACTGGATCACTTGAGGATGCAGAATGCGGGTGCTTCTCGATGAGGATATCCCGGTAGGCTTCAGGCGCTACTTTCGTTCGGACGTAGAGGTCGAAACCGTGGAGTACCGGGGCTGCGTGACAGGGGCAGTTTGGAATCTGCCATTGCGCAGCCCCGGATGTCTTTCCGTGGGCGGGGTACGTAGTCATCTCACAGCATCAGACGGATTTAAGGGCAGGCATATTGACATAGCATAGATTCCGTGTTATTATGCTATCATGATTCAATCGTTCTGCGGTAAAGGCACCGAGGACATCTTCAATGGAAGGGACACACGTGGCGCACGCCGTGTATGTCCATCGGCATTATGGACTGTAGCTGCACGAAGACTTGAGCAGGTGGACTCCGCAGACGAGTTGTGCGATCTGCGCAGTCCACCCGGCAATCATCTCGAAGCATTGCGTGGCGCGCGAACCGGTCAACACAGTGTTCGCATCAATGACCAATATCGGATTTGCTTTGTGTGGTCGGACGCTGGTCCGCGGGACGTCGAGATCATCGATTATCATTAGCTTGAAGAGAGGGGTCGATCCATGGTACGTGTGCCAACAGATCGTGTTCCGACTCATCCGGGTACAATGCTGCTGGAGGAGTACCTAGGCCCAATGGGTTTGACGCAGCGCGAACTGGCTGCCGCCATCAAAGTCCCTTATCAACGGGTCAACGAATTGGTAAACGGTCGACGCGGTGTAACTCCCAGCACAGCCCTGCGCCTGGCGAGATATTTCGATGTGTCACCGGCGTATTGGTTGAATCTCCAACTTCGCTGGGACCTGTACCATTCCGCCCGATCTGAAGCTCAGGAGATTGATGCGATCGAGCCACGTCACATTGGACTTGAAGTATAGGGAACAGAACCACCAGATCCGAAGTGCCGCGAATGGCAGAGATCCCACGGAAACCGATTCTTACTTCGGAAGAAGCAGGGTTATTCGATCGTGACCTGCCCGCTGTGGTTGACTGGGAGTGCTTCTACGCGGAGGGTACGCGGACGCCGCCTTTTCTAAGGAACGTCCCCGACGAAAATCTGGTCGGATTCGTGGAGCAGGAGCGTCTCGAGTCCGGATGCGCCATCGACCTTGGGTGCGGAATCGGCCGGAACGCGATCTATCTGGCGAATGCAGGTTTCCAGGTTGACGCCATCGATCTGTCGCGGACCGCGATCGAGAGAGGTCATCTTCTTGCAAAGAAAGGATGTGTCCACGTCAACTTCATCATCGGGTCGGTCTTTGACGTACCATTGCGGGAAAGCCACTACGACGTTGCGTACGACTCCGGTCTGTTCCATCATCTTCCACCGCATCGCAGGCCGTTTTATCTCGCCCTGGTTCGACGGGTGCTGAAGCCGAATGGATTCTTTGGCATGGCCTGCTTCGACACGTCGGGCGGTCAACCCCTCGAAGATTGGGAAATATACGAAGCCGGAAAGATGCCCCCGGGCATCGGTTATACAGAAGAAAGACTCCAAGACATACTGCAGGAATTTTTCGAAATTTCAGAGCTACGGCCGATGAGAGTATTTCCGAAAAACGCCGAAGTACTCGGCATTCAGGGTCTTTGGACAATCCTGATGAAGCCGATCAATCCCTCGTCACGTCGGTGGGGATCGGAATTTACGACAGCGTCTGTGTGAATTGACTTGGCGGCAACCACGCTACAATTTTATCTTTGACTCAATAAAGCGAATACACGATAACGCATTCGAATCGGACAACTTAATACCACTGTAAGGCATTGCTAACCGGAACTTGGGTCGTTCATCTCTATCAGCCCGGCGACAGGTCAGATCGAACCACGTTTCGATATTTGATTTTGATATGTGTTTCGTTTCGTTTTGGCATTCTTGTCCGGTGTCTTTGCGGACCTGAAGAGATTCCGAGTTTGGAGGTACTAATGGAAGGGATTTACGTCAGTCGCGACTCGGAGATCATGAGTGGGGCACTCTGTTTCAAGGGTACCCGGGTACCGGTACAAAACTTATTCGATTACCTTGAGGGTGCCTCTTCCCTCAATGACTTTCCGGACGACTTTCCCTCCGTTTCTCGAGAGGCGGCAGTAGCTGTGCTCAAAGCCGCCAAAGCACGCCTCATCGCCGATGCGTCAACTTCATGCCGCGACGCCTGATCCTTTCCTCTTTCCTCGTATCGAGACGAAACTTGCGGTGATGTCTGCGTTCGTGTAAGGGTGCGAATCCAGACCCTGTCATGTGGCACGTGGCACCGGTGTGGAAGTTTCCTTATTTTCATCCCTCTGGAAATAGACGCAATGAGATTGGCAATTACAACACGCCGTGCGGTTGAGGCGGACGTACCGGCGCTTATTGATCTGGCGCAGCGGTCCTGGCTTTCGGGTAATTGCGAACTGGCGCCGATCGCGGCTGTGCGCGATTGGATCGAGGGTGATTACGAACGGACGCGGTTTCCGGAAATCTGGCCGCAGGTCACAGTTGCGGAACACAGGACACGAATCCTGGGTCTGACAAGCACAGACGGCCGCGAAGTCGCCGATCTGTGGGTCCATCCGTCCTTTCAGAGACGTGGAATCGGGAGTTCGCTGTTGCAGCTTGCCGAAGAGGAGATCCAGTTCGCCGGTCATCGCGCCGCGCGGCTGTGTTATACGGAATACAACGTTGCGGCGCCCCGCTTCTACCGCGCCCGGGGATATACGGAGGCGGGCCGGTCTCCGGAACGGCTGTCCTGCGGGATCGTGCGGGACGTGATTACGATGGAGAAAAAGCTTGAGAGCCGAGGAACGTCGGGGCCCTGTGAGACCCGACAGCGGAGGAGGGTGCGATCCGTGAAAGTCAAAGCGATCGACTTCGTGATTTCCCACGTGACAGATACCAGGGAGGCGGTTCGTTTCTACCTGGACGTGCTGGGGATCGATCAGGACTTCATCGACGACGGGATGATCGAGGGGGACGGAAGGCAGGACACGTGGACGGAATTCGATACTCGTCCGGTCAGCCTGGCGCTGGTCCGCTGGGACGAGGAGGCGGGACGTCCAGGGATCGCGCTCGCGGTGGACGACGTGGACGAGGCGGTGGAGGAGCTCCGTGAGAAGGACGTGGAAATCGTGATGGAGCCGGCCGACAGCGGTAGCTGTCGGATGGCATGGATCAGGGACCCCTGGGGAAACCTGCTCTGCATCCATCGGCGAGACGACGGTACCTGTGGATAGGCGTTACGTTCAATTACCAGGACGTATTGTGTAGGAGGATGAAGCCGATGGCGAAGCGCAGGAGAAACGAACGAACGGCCTCCGGCAGCGATGGTTCCATTCTGCGAAAGCGCGATGAGACAACGCTGGGCGATGAGGTCACCCGTGGTCTTGGCGAGATCACGCTCATGCATCCACCGGGTACCACGCCCATCACGCCGGCCAGCATGATTTCCGTTGAAGCGATCGCCGGCCACGGACACCTGATCGAGGGAGTCGGCATCGACTGGGGAAGCGGCGGCGGCTGCCTGTCCATCATGGCCGCGCGGACACCCGGGGTAACCCGCGTTGTCGGGCTGGAAATCGACGAAGCCAACGTTTCCGTCGCCCGGAGGAACGCCAGGCTGAACGGCGTCGAAGGAAAAGTAGAATTCATGCAGTCAGATTCCTATGCGCCGTTCGCAGATGGTGACCGGCGTTCGCTCGATGCCTTGAAGGGTGGCGCGGATTTCCTGATCGCCAACCCGATCTCGAGCGACGACGATGACGGATTCGGATATAGACGGACGGTCCTGCGGGGCGCCAGGGAATTTCTGCGCGGCGGCGGCCGGGTCTTCCTGAGCATTTCATATCAATATGGCAGACTGCGGATTGCGGGGCTGGAACGCGACGTCCCCGGGTTTTTTCACGAGGGTATCCTGGCCAGAAGCCAATGCGTCCCTTTTGATCTGGGACGAACCGACCTTCTGAACTGCTTAAAGGTGTACGCGAGAGAAGAATCCAGTGGAGGATTGGAGTACGAATTCTGCAATCCGGTACGTCGCTATCAGGCCATGAATGCGCGGGATTCCCTGGCGTTTTACCAGCGGACGGGCAGGAGCCCCCTGTCGCAGTGGCAGACGCATCTCTTCAGGTACTTACCCGCCCGCCTCTAATCATCGCGCAACGGGAAACCCGCCGATGAATCCTGTCGTCACGCCAATGATACCTGAAGACTGGCAGACAGTGCGCCGGATTCTCGAGGGAGGCATCGCCACGGGACACGCGTCGTTCGACACGGAAGTCCCCGAATGGGACGCCTGGGACAGAAGCCATCTCGAGGCATGCCGGTTTGTCGCCCGGGTCGACGGCGAGATTGCGGGTTGGGCCGCCCTGAGTCCGGTATCGAGCCGGTGCATCCACTCGGGCGTCGCGGAAGTCAGCGTGTACGTGGGATCCCGCTTCAGGGGAAGAAGGGTTGGCAAGGCACTGATGGCGGAACTCGTCGACGCGTCAGAGCGCGAGGGAATCTGGACCCTTCAGGGCGCGGCGTTCCCGGAGAACGCCGCCAGCATCGCGCTCCAGAAGGC
>CAZKDZ010000269.1:0-3291 GCA_964551635.1 uncultured bacterium
GGTCCAGAGCCGCATGTCTTGCCATTAGACGAGGGGGCAGCCATATTCGTTTTACTATTTTTGGTCTATCGTGAAATGGTCTCCCTTCGTCCCAGTCGTTCCAGGCCCCTCTTCATCCGCCGGATACAGGTTTCCTGTCCAAGAACATCCATCATTTCGAAGAGTCCCGGTCCCATGTTCGTCCCGCTGAGCGCGAGGCGGGTGGGATGGATCAGCTTTCCGGTGGAGATACCCAGTTGTCCGGACAGCGTGCGCGTGGCGCCTTCGATTTCCCGTTCGCTGAAGTCGGACAGCGCTTCCAGCCTTTCGATCAGTAACTCAAGCCTGGACGGGCTGTCCACCTTCCAGTGTTTTTTTCGTGCCTTTTCCTCGTATGACATCGGATCGTTGAAGATGTACTCGAAATTCAGAAAATCCCGCACGGTCCGGATGCGCGGCTGCATCAGTCTTACGGCCCTGAGCAGGTCTGTCCGTCGGATCTCCGCGTCTTCGGCCGTTATCCATCCGGCGTCAATCCACAGATTCACCGCCGCCGGCAGGAGTTCGGAAGCCGGTTTCAACCTCAGGTGTTCGCCGTTCAGCCACGCCAGCTTTCTCTCGTCGAACACCGCGTTTTTCCTGAGCATTCCGTCAACGGAAAACGCCTCTACCAGTTCGTCTCTCGTGAAGACCTCCCGGTCGTTTCCGGGAGACCAGCCCTGAAGCGCCAGAAAATTGAACAGCGCCTCGGGCAGGATGCCTTGCTGCCGGTATTCAGTGACCGTCGTCGCGCCAAGGCGTTTGCTCAGCTTTCTCCCATCCGGTCCCATCAGCAATGTCGTATGCGCGTATGCCGGAACCGCCCAACCCAGCGCTTGAAAGAGCATCACCTGCTTGGGCGTATTGGAGAGGTGTTCCGCGCCCCGGACCACCAGCGTCACACCCAGATCGTGATCATCGACGACCACAGCCAGGTGGTAAATCGGGGACCCGTCCGCGCGCAGGACAATGAAGTCCTCCACCTCGACGTTGTCCCATCGTTGCGTGCCCCTGATGGGATCCTGCCAGACCGTTTCGCCTTCAGGTACTCTGAAGCGCACCGTCTTTGGCCGCCCCTCGGCTTCGAAAGCAGCCTGTTGTTCCGGTGTCAGGTCCCGGTTGTACCGAACCCGCCGGCCCTCCGCCTGCGCCTGCTGCTGCAGAGCCCGCACTTCCTCCGGTGTTTCGTAGGCGTAATACGCGTGTCCGGATTCCAGCAGCCGGTCAACCGTTTTGCGGTGGGTATCGGCGTTATCGGACTGGAAGATCGGCTGGCCGTGAAAAGCAATCCCCAGCCAGTCCAGTCCTTGCTGTATGGTCCTGAGAGCCGCGTCCGTGGACCGGTCCCGATCCGTATCTTCAATTCGCAGATGCAGCCGCCCCCCGTAGTGCCGGACGTAGAGAAAGTTGAAGAGCGCGGTACGGGCGTTGCCCACGTGAAATCCGCCAGTGGGCGACGGCGCGAATCGAAGAACGGGATCGGACATTAAGAATCAGTGAGACGTGAGAGGTAAGACGTGAGACGAGAACAGCGATGTCCACGCCAATGTTGTACTGGTAGTGAGCGTTCTGCGAATCGCCCACGTGCCGGCGCTGAAACGGTGGCCAGGAACGTCCCGCGGTCGGCAGTCTGACGCGAGAAATAGCACACAAGAAGAGTCGCCAGACCATTGGGGCGAGGGGTGTGGCCTTCTTCCTTCTTCGTTCTTCCTTTTTCCTTCTTCTTTCTCAGTGCCGCTAGTTTTCTTGGCGGAGAGGGAGGGATTCGAACCCTCGGTAGAGAATTAACCCTACAACGGCTTAGCAGGCCGCCCTGTTCAGCCAGCTCCAGCACCTCTCCGGAAAATGGATTCAAAGGAATCTAATACTACCAAAACGGACCTGCAAAATCAAGGAAAACCTGCGACTTTGGGGCCGGTTACGCCAGACGTTGGGGAACCGGTACGTGCCGACACGCATTGCTTCCTGAAGAAGCGAACTGGAACACAGGGATAAACAGATCAGACAAGGGCTTGGTGGAAAATCGAGAAACATCCCTGTAAAAAGACCCTTGCCGAAACACGGGTTACCAACTCATTACAATCGATTTTTCGCAATTCCTGAATTGTCCAGGCCAAGCATACTCTAGCGTTCGTGTAGAAAATCGCGACAGTTGGATCACGGCAAGGGAGCGGCCGATGCCGTTCACATGTGGGTCGGCCCGCCTGCCGCCGGTTTGAGAACACGGAAGGTGCCAGGCCGCCAGAATAAAAAGAGCCTGTTGTCAAACAGGCCCAGGTGGGTATCTGGCTTTGTCCGTGTATATTCCCCTTGAAAAAAGAACCCGTCTGAAAACCCCACAAGCCATATGATCAAGGCGTATCAGGTGTTTCCGGACGGGTTCTCAGGAGAATACGTCCTGCACACAATCGTGTCGCGCTACTTGAGGTATAGCAGCCGTTGCGTGTGCACACCGCCAGCATAGCTCAGACGGGCGATATACACCCCCGTCGACAGCAATACGCCGCCTTCGTCGCGCGCATCCCACCTGACCTGATAGCTGCCCGCGGCGCGAGATTCATCCACCAGCTTCCGTACGGGCTGCCCCAGCACGTTGTAGATCACCAGCTCTACCGGACCCGCACCGGACAGATGGTACGTGATCAGCGTGGCGCTGTTGAATGGGTTCGGCACATTCGGCGACAGACCGCTGGCTTCCGGAGCGGACTCGGCGGCGAACGCCGGCTTGGCCGCGGACACGGGTCCGGCTGTAGCGAGTTCCCGGACGCGAACGACTCTGGCGCCACCACCAAGCGTCAATTCCAGGGTCTGGCGCCGGCCTTCGTTCAGAGGTATGCTGCTCCATTGACCAACAACCTCGCCATCTGCGCTGGTGGCCCGGGCCCGATAGTAACCACTCACGCCATCCGCGCTGGAGATGGTCAGCGACAGAAGGCCGGCAGCATCGGTGAGGGTGCTCCATGCGTAGTCGGACCCGCGCCCCGCGATGGCGCGGGAAAACGCCACGTCCAACCCCTCGACGGACTCACCCAGCACCGTGGCCTCCACGACCGTGCTGGGCTCCGTCGTGACAATTTCGGCTGCGCGTCCGTAAAAACCCGACCCAATGATGAAGTTGTACGGGACGACCCTTCCGCCTAACTCGGTTAGCGTTTTGAACTCGCGTGCGTATCCCACCTTGGGGATATCGGCGCTATCGGTGTCGTCATTGGGATCGTCAAAGTAATACTCCACGAAGCCGCCTTCCGGATCGCTTTTCGCCGCTTCGATGAC
>CAZKDZ010000270.1:0-16514 GCA_964551635.1 uncultured bacterium
GGTCAATACCTCCAACACCTAGTGCCCATCGTTTACGGCTAGGACTACCGGGGTATCTAATCCCGTTCGCTCCCCTAGCTTTCGCGTCTCAGCGTCAGTACCAGGCCAGAAAGCCGCCTTCGCCACCGGTGTTCTCGACAATATCTACACATTTCACCGCTACACTGTCGATTCCGCTTTCCTCTCCTGGACTCAAGATCGACAGTTTTGAACGCAATCTGCAGGTTGAGCCCGCAGTTTTCACGTTCAACTTATCGATCCGCCTACACGCCCTTTACGCCCAGTAAATCCGAACAACGCTTGCTCCCTTCGTATTACCGCGGCTGCTGGCACGACGTCAGCCGGAGCTTCCTCTGAGGGTACCGTCAGATGAAGAGGGTATTGACCTCTTCACGTTCTTCCCCTCTGACAGGAGTTTACACCCCTAGGGGCTTCATCCTCCACATGGCGTCGCTGGGTCAGGGTTTCCCCCATTGCCCAAATTTCTAGACTGCTGGCCCCCGTAAGGGACTGGACCTTGTCTCAGTTCCAGTGTGGCCGATCACCCTCTCAGGCCGGCTATCCATCATCGCCTTGGTGAGCCGTTACCTCACCAACAAGCTAATGGACCGCGGGCCCATCTCCAAGCGGCAGCTTTCAAGTAGAGGCCACCTTTGACGGCAATTCCATGCGAAACAGCCGTGTTATGCGGTATTAGCCCCTCGTTAAAGGAGTTGTCCCCCACTCGGAGGCAGGTTACCCACGTATTACTCACCCGTTCGCCACTGTACTCGCGCCCCGAAGGACGCTTTCTCGTTCGACTTGCATGACTAAGACACGCCACCAGCGTTAGTTCTGAGCCAGGATCAAACTCTCCGTGAAAAAAATATCAGACCCCGAAAACGGGGTTTTCACACCGTTAGATCCAGGTACAAGACCTGGGTATACCAGTCAGGCAAACTCATGCACGTTATTCGATTGTCAAAGAACGGCGAAACTCCGCAGACTTACTTTTCGCGGAAGTCTCCAAATTTAGACAAACGGCATATCGATGTCAAGTCTTTTTTGGCTTTTCCATGAAAACGCCGTCAGACACGGGTCTCGAAACCAGGAACGCGGCTGCCCCGTGTTTTCGGAAGCTTTCTTTGGGCAATCCGCACGGTTTCGACCCAAGGCAACGCCAATCGGCATTCAATTGGATGACCGCATTCGATCACAGGCCGCAAACGTCGACGTGGCCCGCGCGCCGCTTTCAAGCTACTTGTTCTCCATCAGCACGCGGAAGCCCACCGCGTGGATCCGGAATCCGGGTGTCGCGTCGAGGCGATGGGGGGCCCTGCAACTCGTCGCGCCGGTTTCCCAGCTTCCGCCGCGGATCATCCTGAACTTTCCGCGGGCCGGGCCCGTTGGATCGGTTGCCCTTCCCCCGGCGTACGGCCCCTTCCAGTCCTGGACCCACTCGTAGACGTTTCCCAGCATGTCATGCAGACCGTAACCGTTCGGCTTCTTTTTCCCGACCTTGTGCGTACGCTCGTTGCAGTTCTTGTCGTACCACGCAATCGCGTCAATATCCGCGCTGTATCGGTCTCCGTCGGTTCCGCCCCGTGCGGCGTACTCCCACTCGGCCTCCGTAGGCAGCCGGTACCGCTTCGAGTCCTCCATCGCGTTCAGCGTCCGTATAAACGCCTGCGCGTCATTCCAGGAGACCTGTTCGACCGGACAGTCCTGGCAGTCCTTGAAGTCCGACGGGTTGGTCCCCATCACCTTCTCCCACTGCTTCTGCGTGACTTCGTACTTTCCAAGGTAGAAGGCCCGGCTGATGCTCACTTCCGTTACCGGATTCTCGTTCTCTCCGGCGTCGTCACCCGTGGAACCCATGCGAAACGCCCCTGCCGGAATCAGGATGAACTCCATTCCAACACTGTTGCGCCGGGTGGAAGCCTTTCTCGCGGCGGCGCTTCCATCCGTGACCGTTATTGCCGCAACCAGCAGGATTGCGACCTTCCAGTAAAAGCTGAATCTATACATCTGGGATCTCCCTTAGAAGCTGTTTTAAAATTACCGGTGCGTTCCCGAGCGCGAGCGAAAAAGTGGCGGTTATGAGGCGCGAGGGGCGCGCAGCGCCGACGGGAAATCCGCCCCTATTTGTCTATACGGGTGGGTTTGACCAACGCCGACCGGCGCTTTTGCAGCCGCGTGAAGACCGCTGGGAATTTTAAGACAGCTTCTTAACCAATGCAGTTGAAGAATTCCGACGGCTTGATGACGCACCGGGGCACACGCTGTTCGGAACGAATCACACTAAGTTATTGTCTAATCCACGTAACCGCAAGGGGAAATGCCCACTCTGTGAAGACTTCGTCCGGACTCGGGACAATCCCATGACGCCGCAGCGCCGTCGAACGGCTCTCACTACGTGCTTGTTTTTGCACACATGATGTCGTTAATTTAACAAGATAAGGAGTGGATGAATCGTATTGGCCACGGGGAAAAACGCGCATGGCGCCACGCACATATCTGGCGGTCCTGACAGTTGCGCTGCTAACGATGCAATGCGGCCGACAGCCGACGGACAGCGAGGTCTCGACTCCGGCGGAACTGGTTACCGGCGAGACGGTTTCGTTCAAGACCCCGGACGGCTTCACAATCTTCGGGGCCTGGTTCACCTCCAACCGCCAGGCCGGGCGACGGCCCGCCGTCGTCCTCATCCATCCGTACGATCAGAATCTCGGCATCTGGGTACCCTTCGTGCCGGACCTGACCGACGCAGGATACCACGTGCTGGCTTACGACGTCCGAGGTCACGGCCTGAGCACGTTTCAGAATGAGGTCTACTTTCCTCGAAGCCGGTTTCAGATCGAAGACTTCAACAGTATGCCGCTCGACGTCGAAGGCGCAATCGGCTGGCTGAAGAGCCGGTCCGACGTCGATGTCGCACGCATCGGACTCGTGGGCGCGGCGCTTGGCGCCAATATCGCGTACGTCAGTTCCGGCACCAATCCGGACGTCGGGACGTCGGTCGTTATCTCCCTCATCACACGTCTCCGACAGGACATATTGCTGGGCGGCAACGTTGCGGATTTCAAGCCCAGGTCGATACTGTTTATGGCCTCACACGGCGACGGATATACCTTTACGTCGTCAGAACTTCTGGCACGGGGAACCCTGGAACCCGTCCAGGTCAGCGGATATCAGGGCACGGCCAACGGTCTGGCGCTACTGGACAATCCGGGCGCCCGGTCTGAAATCCTTCTGTGGCTGCGAACACACCTCTGAACGACCCTTGCAGGCCCGTTTTGGCGACCGTATCGACTTCCATCGCGCCGGCGGAGAGGGTTCACGAACGCGGCGGAACCGAGGGCGATTCAATCTGCGCGCCGGTTTCAAAACGGTTCGTCAGTCGATGAAATTCGCTCATGGAGGAAAAATGCCGGTTTTTCAAAAGTCCTCACACGGGATCGTATCGATCGCGGCGACAATTCTCGTCCTGGCGGTCGTCTGTGAGGACGCACTCGCACAGGGGAGGGGAGGCGGCCGCAGACGAGGCGGAGGCGGCGGCGTCGACCTCAGCCCGATTCGAAACGACCGGTATTCCGAATTACCCTCGGGCGCGTACGACCTCGTGAAGGGAAACGAAGAGACGTTCCACCGGTTGCCGTTGCCCATAAGGTCCTATGTACTGAAATCGCTGGCTGCATGGGATGATTTCTTTCCTCGTGAAAAGGAACGATTCAGGCTCTTTTTCGCAAGGGCCGGCGAAGTGTCGGATGGGGACCTGCGGGAGGCTTTCGGCGAGGCGATCGCGGGCATCTTCGCATCGCGAATGGGTCCCCGGCAACGTCGCGACACGGGAGGCCGGCAGGATGTGGGGCGGCGACAGGGTGCAGGCCGGCGAGGTGGAACAGGTCAACGCGGCGATCCGGCTCAAGGGAGGCGTCAAAGCCCGGACGTTCAAATTCTGCCCGAACAGAGGGCGAGAATCGAAACAGCGTTCAATCGGTTCATCTACAGGGACATGGACTTCCCCCCGGCGCTTGTGGCAATCGCGATCATGCCGGGGAACACCGGAACATCCGATTCAACGTTCAACGAAAGCATGCTCTCTAAGGGAACCCTGTTACAGACGGCGCCGGCCCCCAGGCCTTCAATGCGATGGCTGGCCACGTTGCTGACGGGACGCGACGACGCGCTTCAGGGCAACAAGCTTGTACACCCGACTCTGTTCGAATATCACAATCGCGCGATTAAGGACAAGACACGCGTGCGCACGCTGGCGTTCTACCTGGACGAGAGCGCTCCGCCTGAGCGGAGTTCTCACAAGAAATACCGGAAATTCGGGCCGCTGGCCGTGCGGGCTTCGTCGTTGACCCGGGCGGCGGAAACCGTCCGGCAGGCACTGGACGAAGCCCGTTCGGAGGGCAGATCGCAGGCGTTCATCGAGAACGTCGTGTACCCGACGCTGGACCCGAAAAAGCTCAAAATCACCAAGGCCGTTAAGCACAAAGTCCTTTCCCGCCTGATCGTCAGAACCCTGGTATCGTCCGACAGGAATCTGAAACTGAAGAACGCCTTTCTGGCATCTCTGGCTATCGTGTGCCTGCAGAGGGCGCAGCCCGACCTGATGTTTCTCCAGCTGACCGACGGCCCCGACAGCCGCAGGACGATCGAGCAACTTCGAAAAATCGTCAAGGAACACCACCGATACAGGAATCGCACGACCCTGGCAGTACTGGACGCCGGCGCCGGCCGTGCGCTGCTCGTGGGACCCGATATGCCAGCTGGCCTTGCCGTAGCCGAACCCCTCTCTCCGCGAGATCTTTCCGCGACCCTTTTCGGGTTGGGCAATATCGAAGCGGAGTTCGCGCAGGGCAGACCGCTGGATTTCGCGTTCCGCAACTAAACGGGCCCTGTCGGGTCCCGGCGTTCCCGCGGAATTTCCAGTCGGACCCGCCCCGTTTCTACCATGAAAACGGGCGGACGGCTCATTCTGCGCCGCCCGCCCGTTTCCGTACGGTCCTCGTCTGTTTTTCATTTTACCCGCACCGCCCGACCTTGACGCACGGACTGGACTTCCTTGAAGCAGAGCCGGAGCGCGTCCGCCGCCCGAATCCCGGACAACTCCTCCGAGGGGACCCCTTTCGCCACTTCATCCACCGCGGCCTGAATCTCGCGCGTAAACGCCACGACCGGGTCCCCGGAACCCAGCCTGGGCTTGCGGACCTTCCCGTCGTTGGTGAGGAGCGTTAGTGGGGTGGACAGGACCGGCTCGCCGCCCAGCGTGGCAAATTCGTAAATCAACGTCGCCTTCTCCAGGTAAATTTCGAAGCCATGGGCAAACGCGCGACCGGGTTGTGAAATCGCACCCGAAGCACAGGTTATGCTTACGTCCGGCCGATCAAGATACCTGTAGCTCGTACACAGGTATTCCGCGTAGCGGTCGTTCACCAGTCGACCGGTGGACGATACGCGGTCGGGTACGCCGCAAAGCAGCAGTATGTAGTGGGCATCGTGGATGTGCAGGTCGACACCAGGCCCGCCGCTTCGTTCGACGTCGCTGAATTCCGATGACCAGTCGGGTTGCGAGATGATACGCTTGAAATGAGCACCCAGCAGCGCGCCGTATTCGCCGCCCGTGACGACCTTCCGTGCATAGGCGAACTCCGGGAAAAAAGGCAGTACGTGCGCCACCATCAGAGCGCGCCCGGCGGTTGCCGCCTCCTTAACCATCCGGTCAGCGTCCTTCGGATTCAGCGCGATGGGCTTTTCGAGCAATACATGCTTACCGGCCCGCAAGGCCGCGATTGTCACGTCTTTGTGCATCGCCGAAGGCAGACAGACGTTAACGAGATCGATCCCGGGGTCGGCCAGCAGATCGTCGATCTTCCGGTATGTACGTATATCGGCCAGATCCTCGATCCCGCCGGGCTCGCCGAAGTTTCCGTGGATACCCCTCCAGTCTCCCAGAAGTTTCTTTTCGTCCCTCGTGCAGACGGCCGCCACCTTACCGCCGTTCACCCTGCGGGCGCCGCGATAGTGCGTCATTCCCATAAATCCGATTCCGATGATGCCGATGTGTACCATGGCGACCCTTCCGATAGAAGCTGGTTTAATAATCCCGGAGGTCTTCGCGCGGCTGAGGCCTTCACTGCGGGGCCTGGTGCGACACGGGCGACACATTGAACCCGTCGAGCGCGCCACGAAATGCAGGCAGAGACAATGTCGACACCAATATAGAATGACCCGAGATGCGCAGCAAGCGGAAACCGGGCGTTGGCAGTCAGGCCTCTGTTTCACCATCGGTTTCGTCAGACACGAGGCCGCTTTGAAATGCAGAGGGCATCTTTGATTTCAACGTAAAAAAGCCCTTGATGAAGCGGAATTTATCGTTTATCGTTTATCGATCCGCAATCCACCCGGTGCGGATCCTGCATGCGACGTGCGGTCTGGAACCATGTATAGTCGCCAGGCGTTTTGCAATTAGGGGCCGACACAGGCCAGTAAACGACGCAACGGGGAGAGACTCCACGGATGAAAACGATCATTCAATCGCTGGCCATTGCAGCCTCCATCGCCCTGGCCGCGGCAACATTGAACGCCGCCTCAGCCCCCGACTTCAACCTCCGGGACCTGCAGGGCGAACGCGTCAATCTCAAGAACCTGCTGGCAAGGGGTCCGGTGCTTCTGGATTTCTGGGCGACCTACTGCAAACCCTGTGTAAAGGCGATGCCCAAACTCCAGAAGATTCACGAAAAATACGGAAAATCAGGGCTCACGGTTCTTGGCGTCAACGTGGATGGACCGCGCGGGCAGAACCGGATCAAGCCCTTTCTCAGGGCGCGTAAGGTCAACTTCCCCATCGCCCTGGACTCTGACAGCGCGGTGATGCGGCGAATGCAGGTGAACGTCCTGCCGACGACGCTTCTGATCACGCCTGACGGGGAGATCGCGCTCCGGCAGGTCGGATACAATTCGAAGAACGCCGATGAGCTGCTGGCTGCCGTAGCGACGCTTTTTCCCGATACCGTCCACGACGACGGGGCGAACGCCGATGCGAGCGCTGATCAATAGCCTGGTATTGCTCCTTCCGCTGGGGACGTCGACGCCTGCCGGTGCGCAGGTGACCGCATCCAGCCTGACCGAAATCCAGCGGGGACGCGTACCTGGCTCGGACTCGCTTGCGGTTTCGTCACTCTATGAGCAGCTCGACATCGATTACACACGCCACGGTCTGCAGGCAGGACTGCGCGCGGAAGTCTTCAATGCATGGCGCAACACCGCTCCCGGCTCTCCGCTCTCTCTGGTTAATTACCAGGTCGTGCATGTGTCCCAGAAACACCTGCGCTGGACTCAGGGTCCTTTCGAACTGGTAGCGGGCAACTACTACGCCATCCTGGGCCGCGGCATCACGCTCAGGGCCTTCGATCTGCCGGGAGTCATACTGGAGAGCGGCCAGTACCGGCGCCGCTATTCGCCGTCACGGGACCTCGAGGGCGGCATGGCCGCCTGGGCGGGTCCACGGGCCGAGGCAAGAGCTCTGATCGGCCGCCCTGTATTGAGCGAAATTCCGCCCGCGGTGCGGGTGGGCAATCCGCTTCGGGACGTACCGCGGCGCGACAACTGGCTTCTTGGAGGCGAGGTCTCGCTGCGGCCGGCCAATGGGATCAAGGCCGGCATTACGGGCGTCAGCCATCACGCCGCCAGGTTTGACTCCACGCGAACGTGGTCGGGATTTCTCGAACTCGACGTCACGCCCGCAATCGAAGCATCGGGCTTTCCGGACGGATATGCGACCATATACGCCGAATACGCCGGACTGAATGACGTGCACGTGAACGGAAGCGCTCTATATCTTTCGGCAAACGCCGGCATTTCCAACCTTGGATTGAGCCTCGAATACAAGGACTATGAGAAATTCGCCTTCAGCTTCAACGACCCCCCGTCCCTGGTTCGCGAACACGCGGCCGTCCTGCTCAACCGGTCCACCCATGCCCTGATTGCCGATGCGGAAACGGGATACCAGGTTGAAGGAACGTATTCGGTTTTCGGGCTGGGTACGCTGACGGCAAACCTCAGCAAAGGGGAGAACGAACTGGCGCCCGGCTTTTCAACGACGTTCAACGAGCGGTATCTGGGCGTGGACGTCGAACTGCCTCAGCAGCCCGGTGGGCACAGCTTGACGTCTACTGTCTTCTTTGATTGGGGAAAAGACGAGCTGAAGGGGATCGGAAAGCACCGGATCGGCGGTGTGGGAGTCGAATCCATTACACCCGGGGGGTCTGTCCTGGGTTTCGACCTGCAGGTCCGGCGCGCGGCCAGGCAGCCCCGAAACCAGCCGGAGTTTTGGGATGTCTTTACCCAGTTTTCCTGTCAGCATCCCTCGGGCGTGGGCGCCGCCCTCATTCTTGATCGCTCCAGCGATCCGTTCGAAGTCGACGACGGCGCAACGCCGGACCGGATCGAGACCGGCACGCGCACCTGGCTGGCAGTCAATCTCAACGTCGCCTTTCTGGAACGATACGAAGCCTTCGTGTTCGCCGGCCGCCGACGCGGCGGCGCCGCCTGTACATCCGGGACATGCTACCTGGTATTGCCGTTCAATGGACTTGAAATCCGTCTGAAAACTTATTTCTGACGCGGACCATACACGTTCTCAAAGGAGGATTGCGATGGGTCTGACCGCTAAGTGCTGTATGTTCCTGCTGGTTCTGGGACTCTACCCCGCGGGACCCGTGCAAGCGCAGAACGTCGGTGACGCGGTACCGGCATTTTCGCTAAAGGGGCTGGACGAGAAAACCTACGCCCCCGCGAATTACGAGGGGAGTGTTCTGGTTCTATATTACCTGGGTCATAACTGACCCACCTGCCGGGCGGCGGGACCGTCCATAGAGCAGCAGATCTGGAAGGCATTCCAGGATGACGGAGTTGCGGTCCTGGGACTTGACATCTACAATGGCAGTCAGGCTCAGCTCAGAAATTTCCAGTCGGTTTCCACGATAACGTTTCCCCTCCTGCTGCAGGCGGGCGGTATTACCAGGACGCACGGCACCCACACTTTGCTGGTCGCTGACCGTGAGGGGATCGTTCGTCACATCGGGCGTGGTGCTTCCGGTCTTGGTGCCGCGGCCGCGAACATCCGGGAATTGCTGACCGTCCAGCCGCCCGCTATCGACCTTCCCGTTACATCGCTCAGCTTCGGCGAAGACGTTCCATCGGGCGAAACCAGGACCGTTACCCTCGTCGTGAAGAATACCGGTGGGGAGGACCTCAGCATTACGAACCTGGAGTCCGACCTGGAGGGCGTCACGTTCAGTCTGACGGAACTTTCGGTCGCTCCGGGCGACAGCGCTACCGTCGACATCACCTTTACGCCCACGGAGGGCGGCCCGTTTTCCGGCACCATTACGATTTCCAGCGACGACCCGGACAACGGCAGCGTCACCGTCGCGATTTCAGGAACGGCCGTCGTCGTCCCCGTCAATCCCCGGGCGGACTTCGACAATGACGGCGAGATCGGATTCCGCGACTTCGTCGCCTTCGCGCAGGCCTTCAGCACCGACAACCCGATCTTCGACCTGGACGGAAGCGGCACGGTCGACTTCCCGGACTTCCTGGAATTCGCCAAAAACTTCGGCAAGAGCGTGCCTTGAGTTCAAGCTGAGTAAATGGACGTAGAAAAAACACGCTGGAACCGGCGTGTTTTTTCATTTATTGACTGGCCGCCGCGCATCGGGTTTCTTCAGTACCAACGGACTATATAATTGATATTCAGACGTTTAATTCGACCAGAAGAATCCGGTTTTCAGAAACCGAGCCGAGTTCTCAGGCGTCCAATAGTCATCCGTGAATTTTCGACATCGCGCAACACGAAAACCGTCACCCGCACAAGGGTATCCATCGCTGCACGCCAACCAGATTGAATCCAGTTTTGGGTACGCCCGCAGACCGGTTACCCTGGACCGATGACCAGCGACGGCCGCCGCCAGCCGCGTCTCTTTCAGATTGAAACGGTACATTCCCTCCGTTCCATGCAAATGCGGACAATCCACCCATGAAACCAAGTCCTGGCGCCATTTCCACAACTCTCGATCTGCTTCCGGAGGTACAATCTTACATCGACGGGCACGACATGATCCGCCCGGGAGACGGGATTGTGATCGGCGTATCGGGAGGGCCGGATTCGGTGACGCTTCTGGATCTGCTGTCACGGCTTCGTGAATCTCTCGACCTGCGGCTCTTCGTTGCCCACCTCAACCATCAACTCAGGGGTTTGGCATCGGATGAGGACCACCAATTCGTGATGGATCTCGCAGCGACCATGGACTTGCCGGGTTTCTCGGAAAGAGCGACCGTGTCCTCAGACGGCTCACCGGAAGCGGCAGCACGTGATGCCCGCCTTGGGTTCTTGAAAGAGGTAATGCGGGACACCGGCGCGTCCCGCATCGCATTGGGTCATACCCGCAGCGATCAGGCCGAAACCGTACTGATGCGGCTGATTCGAGGCGCCGGTACAACCGGGCTCGGCGGAATCAGACCGGTCCGCGACGGGATCTGGATCCGCCCGCTACTCGGGGTCTCCCGGCAAAGGATACAGGAATATGTCGAACACAGGAACCTGCACGTGCGTCACGACCATTCCAACACTGAAACACGCTTCCTCCGGAACCGGATCCGGCATCTACTTCTGCCGGAGATTGCATCGGAATACAACCCTTCGATCGAGGCGGTCCTTGCAAGGTCCGCGGAGATCATCCAGGGTGAAGATCAACTGCTCGGCCAGCAGGCGGAATCGGCATTCCGGGAGGCCCTGCGGTACGAGGGCAAACGAAAAATAATCCTTGATGAAAACGCCGTTTTCGGTTATCATATAGCACTTCAGCGCAGGTTACTCAGAACGGCATTTTTCAGGCTTTGGGGCTGCGCCCGGGGACTCGATGAGAAGGGTGTCAGCCGGATCGAAGGTCTGTATCTGACGCCTGCCGGCTCGGTTCATGTATCTGCCGATATCTCCGTTCATCGTTCCAGCCCATGGCTGATCCTGAGTCGGCCGACGCCGGCGTTCGAGACCGAAGTTGCTGTTCCGGGCATCACCGAAGTCCCGGAAATAGGCGCGTTTGTCGAGACGAAAATCAGGCCGGTCAGCGATGTGCAAAAGGACGAACTGTCGTCGGATCCATATCGCGCCTGTTTCGATCGGGATGCAATTGGCGGCCGCCTTATGCTCAGAAACCGGCGTCGTGCGGATCGTTTCGCGCCGTTTGGCCTGTCCGGAACACAAAAAGTCAGCGACCTGTTAATCAACCTCAAGATCCCCAGACCGCTGCGTGATGAAGTCCCGCTGCTGGTGGGGGGGCAGGCCATCCTCTGGGTGGTCGGCTTGCGTACGGCCCGGTCCGAAGCCGTTACACATCGAACGAGAACAGTGCTGGAGGTCACCCTCAGGGGTGGCTGGGGAGAGAATGTCACCTCCTCGCAGGCATAATCGTCAAGGCGGTTTTTATGGCAGAACATAAAGAACAGGAAGAGACTCCGGAAGCCGGACAAAAGGAGCAACGGCCGCCCGTTCCAGAGTTGAAGCCTGAGTCCGACGCAGACCGCGACGCACCCGAGCCGCCCCGGAACCGACCGCGGCCGCGGCAGAACCGCGAGCCCGGTACCCCTCCCGAAAACGACGGCAGTGAATGGCGGCGACGATCGAAGACACTTGCATTCTGGGTCTTTTTCGTATTGGTCGCCCTCTTTGCCACACGGTTCTTCGGGAGCAGTACCGGTTCGGGCGACGTCGTGATAAGCTACAAGGAATACCGAACACTGATGAAACAGGGCAAGATCGAAAGCGCGGTCATTATAGACAGCGATTTTCACGGCACGTTGATTGAACCCGAATATGCGACCAGCCGCGGCGGTCAGCAGGCATACAGGACCTTCGTCGTCAACCTGGGCGTCATCGGCGAAGACGCAATAGCAGATTGGGAAAAATACGAAATCGATTTTCGGTTCCAGGAAAAGCCCTTCGACTGGTTGAAGGTCTTCTTCAATTTTCTCCCGTGGCTCCTCTTTGTGGGCCTGTGGCTGTTCATCTTCCGACAGATGCAGGGAGGCCCGAAAGGCGCGTTCAGCTTTGGCAAGAGCCGGGCCAAGCTGGTTTCTGAAGACCGCCCGAAGGTCACGTTCAAGGACGTTGCCGGATCCGACGAGGCCAAGCAGGAACTGCAGGAAATTACCGAATACCTGAAAGACCCTCGCAAATTCCAGCGGCTCGGCGGACGAATCCCGAAGGGTGTCCTTCTGGTGGGACCGCCGGGAACGGGCAAGACTTACATGGCCAAAGCCGTGGCCGGCGAGGCCGGCGTTCCATTCTACAGCATGAGCGGATCCGACTTCGTGGAAATGTTCGTGGGCGTCGGCGCGTCGCGCGTACGTGACCTGTTCGAGCAGGGAAAGGCCAATGCGCCGTGCATCATTTTTATCGACGAAATCGACGCTGTAGGACGGCACCGGGGCGCAGGCATCGGCGGAGGACACGACGAACGAGAGCAGACGCTCAACCAGTTGCTGGTGGAAATGGACGGTTTCGACTCCAAGGAGGGGGTAATCCTCATCGCGGCTACAAACCGGCCCGACGTCCTCGATCCGGCGCTTCTGCGACCCGGCCGCTTCGACCGTCAGGTCGTTGTGGACCGGCCCGATGTCAAGGGCCGGGAGGGCGTGCTGAAAGTCCATATCCGCAATACCCCGTTGGACAAGAACGTGGATCTGACCGTACTTGCGCGGGCCACGCCCGGCTTCACCCAGGCCGACCTTGAAAATCTGGTCAACGAGGCCGCATTACTCGCCTCCAGACACGACCGGACCTCCGTAATTATGGAGGACTTCGAGAACGCCAAGGACAAAGTGATCATGGGTGTGGAAAGGCGCAGCCTGGTCATCTCCGACTCCGAGAAGAAACGAACGGCATATCACGAAATCGGTCACGCACTGGTGGCCAAGCTCGTTCCGGAGTCCGATCCGGTTCACAAGGTAACCATCATACCCCGCGGGCAGTCACTGGGGCTGACCACGTATCTGCCCATCGACGAACGCCACAACTATTCAAGGAGCTACAGCGACGCCGTCCTCACGTACGCATTGGGTGGCAGAGTGGCGGAAAAAATCGTTTTCGGGGAAGTCTCGAGCGGCGGGCAGCAGGACTACAAGATGGCCACCGATCTGGCGCGCCGTATGGTGTGCGACTGGGGAATGAGTGAGAAACTGGGTCCCATTTCGTACGGCAACAGACAGGACGAGGTCTTCCTCGGCCGCGAGATGGCCCAGCGTCGGGACTTCAGCGAAAAAGTAGCGCAGGTGATCGACGATGAAATCCGCAACTTCGTCCTCACCGCGGAAGAACGGGCGGAAACCCTGCTGCGGGAGAATATCGCACAGGTCCACGTTCTTGCCGACGCGCTTCTGGAGTTCGAGGTACTGGACGACTCCCAACTCGATCGCATTCTTGCTGGAGAAAAGCTCCAGAAACCGCCCGAACCGCCCGAATCTCAGAACGGACGGACCACACAGGATGCAGCCGACGACGTTGAGGAACCGGAGACACCCTCCCCGGAGGAAACGACGGCCGAATCAAAAGAAACTTCCGAGGACGACGATTAAACGCGGTATTCGAGTGATATCCGGGGATGGTAAAACGCCGTGTGATTTTGCCATCCCTTTTGCATTTCCAGTGTTCGCATGCAATACATGAGATCCCCCGACCGTCGGCTCGACTGCCGGGGACACATCCTTCAGTTGGGCTCGCGGACCCACGTTATGGGGATTCTCAACGTGACTCCCGATTCGTTTGCCGATGGCGGACGTTATCTGGAGCCGCAGCAGGCCATCGAACGCGCAATTCTGATGGCTGAAGAAGGCGCGGACATCATCGACGTGGGCGGTGAGTCCACACGTCCGGCGGGAACCTACGGGGCGGGAGCCCAACCCGTTTCCGAGGAAGAGGAAATCCGGCGTACGGCGCGGGTTATTGAAGGAATCGCGGCCAGAACGAACCTGATCATTTCCATCGATACGACCAAGGCGGGTGTCGCGCAAATCGCCTTGCAGCTGGGCGCATCCATCGTAAACGATATCAGCGCCATGCGATTCGACCCTCGCATGGGCACAACGATCGCGCAATCGGGCGCCGCTGTCGTTCTCATGCACATGAAGGGCACGCCTCTGACCATGCAGATCAGGCCGGTGTACGGTAACCTGGTCCCCGAAGTTTTCGATTTTCTCTACGAACGCAGGAACGCGGCCATAGAAGCGGGCATCGATCCCGGCCGCATTCTGATCGATCCGGGTCTGGGATTCGGTAAACGAATTGACCACAATTTTGAAATTCTTGCGCGGCTGGACGAATTTCATGGCCTGGGTTGCCCGTTGATGGTGGGCCCGTCACGCAAGAAATTCACCGGTGCACCGCTGGATCTTCCGCCGGAGGCGCGGCTGTTCGGCACGCTCGCTGCCGTGAGTCTGTCCGCTGCTGCCGGCGCTCACGTCGTTCGCGTACACGACGTTGGTGCGGCGGTTCAGGCCGTACGTGTCGCTGAGCAGATCGTTTCCGCCTCATTTGCCGGGTGCGACGCCCGGGAGGAAATCTGATGCCGGGAAAATCAGACGCATACGCGGCCGCTGGCGTGAATATTGAGAGCGCAGGCCGCACCAAAAGAGGTATCGCCGCGACCGTACGATCGACGTTTGGCCCCGAAGTACTTGCCGACATCGGTGGTTTCGGCGGACTCTATGCGCCTCAGTGGGATGCTTACCGTGATCCGGTCCTCGTGGCCGGTACGGATGGCGTTGGCACCAAGCTGAAAATTGCATTCCTGACCGGTATCCACAATACGGTTGGAGCCGACCTTGTCGCCCATTGCGCCAATGACATTCTTGTGCAGGGTGCCCGCCCGCTCTTCTTTATGGACTACCTGGCCATGGGAACACACGATTCCGTCGTGGCCGAGTCCGTCATCGAGGGAATCGCGAACGGATGCAAGGCCTGCGGATGCGCACTGCTGGGAGGCGAAATGGCGGAAATGCCTGATTTCTACGCCGCGGGCGAATACGACCTGGCCGGTACGATCGTCGGCATTGTGAACCGGGAAGACATTATCGACGGCTCCCGGTCGCAACCGGGAGACAAGCTCATCGGACTGCCTTCGAGCGGCCTGCATACCAACGGTTATTCACTGGCTCGCAGACTCCTTTTCGAAACCGCCGGATGGGCCGTCGACACACACGTAGACGAACTCGGCGGCACCGTTGGCGACACCCTGCTGGCACCCCACAAGAGTTACGTATCTTCGGTGTTCGGCCTTATGGAAGCCGTGTCCGTACGGGGAATGGCACACATCACGGGAGGAGGGATTCTGGATAACCTGCCCCGCACCCTTCCGGAAGGACTTGGCGCCCATATCTTCCGGGGAACCTGGCCCGAACCGCCCGTGTTCAATCTCTTACGGCGATTGGGCGACGACATTCATGCCGACGAGATGTTTCGCGTGTTCAATATGGGCCTGGGGCTTGTGCTTGTCGTCCCGTCATGTCAGACTGAAAAAGCAGTTGAGCATTTGAATCGAAGTGGTGAGGACGGTTACGTCGTCGGTGAAATCGTCACCGACCCGGTGTCAGGTGTTCAAATCTTATAGAAGCTGTCTTAAAATCCCCAGCGGGAGTATGCCATGTTGCTGCGCATTTTCCTTTTCTGCCTGATGCTGGTTCTTGTATTCCGCGTGCTTCGGGATCTTCTGCGCTCTTCGGTTCGATGGATCTTTCCGACGAAAGACGGTTCACGCCCCACCGGGAAGAAACCATCATGGGAAACCAACAAGGATCGGGTCACGGACGCCGAATTTCGCGACCTCGACGGCTGACAGAATTCGACCGTGGCCAATTCCAAAGCCAGATCCGGCAACTCGCACGAGAGGCTGACCGCGCAGATCAAACGGGGCCAATTCGCGCCGCTGTACCTGCTGCACGGGTCTGAGAACGTCACCAGGGAAGAAAGTCTGAAAGCCCTTCTCGACGCTGCCGTCGATCCCGCGACATGCGCATTCAACCTGGATATCTTCCACGGAGAGGAAATGGACGCGGCCGACGCCGTCAGCCGGGCAACCGCCTTTCCGATGATGGCGGAGCGGCGGGTTGTCGTGGTCAAGCGCCTGGAAAGGTTGCGGGACGCCGACGCTCGTACATTCCTGCCCCTGATCGAAAACCCGGTTGAGACCACAGTCCTTGTGTTTACCGCGGACAAACTGGACGGCCGCAAGAAACTGTCCGCCGCATTGCGAAAGAACGCCGTTTCGGTGGAATTCAAGCCGCCCTACGAAAACCAACTCCCGCAGTGGATTCGAAGCAGGGCGGCTACACTGAATAAGCGGATTGAACCCGAAGCCGCGCACATGCTTCACCTCGGCGTTGGGCCGAATCCAGGCGAACTCGTCAGCGAACTCGAAAAGCTGGCCATCTATACAAATGAACGCGACACGATCACGCGCGACGACGTCATA
>CAZKDZ010000271.1:0-17303 GCA_964551635.1 uncultured bacterium
GACGGAGGTCGCCATGAGACCGCTCACGCCGGAGGAAATTCGGCTATACGTACAGTCAGGCGAACCCATGGACAAGGCGGGCGCATATGCGGTTCAGGGCAGGGCAGCCGCATTCGTCCACTCCATCTCCGGATGTTTCTATAACGTTGTCGGTTTGCCGATTTCGCTATTCTGTTCACTCCTCGAACGCCTGGCGGGTCAGTCGTCATTGATGTACGCCGCCGGGCATTACAATGACTGATTCCGGAGCTTTCATGCTGGAATTCGCATCAGAGTTACGCGCACAACGCGAGTCCATTGGGATGTCCCTCGAAGAGTTGTTCGAACGGACGCGGCTCAACCCCGAGTATCTACGAGCGCTCGAATCCGGCAACTACGACATTCTACCGGAAGTCTATGTTCGCCTGTTTATCAAAAAATACGCGCAGGAAGTTGGCCTGGACGTCGAGGAGACGCTGGCCAGGTACGAAAAAAACAGGCCGGTCCCGGCGTCCGCTCAACGCGTCGCGAGCAGGGTGCGGGAACGTTCGCTGCCAATGGGCCGCATCCTCGGGATCCTATGCGTACTGGCGCTTATTGCCGTTCTCGCAGGGGTGTTCCTGGGGCGTGACCCGACGCCTGTGGCGCCGGTATCGACGGGGCCGCCGGTGGCAGAGTACGTAGCTCCATCGGCAGATTCCGGTCCGGAGCCTTCCGCAACGCCGGATCCCGAGGTTCCTCCTGTCGCACCCGAAGGTCCCTTCGAGGAAGCGGCTGCCGACTCCCCGAGTACCGCCTCCCGTGAACCGGACAACGCCGTGAACCGGACGCCCGACGAGCGGGTCGTGTCGGCCTATTCGCTTCCGCAGCAATACTCGGGCATCTGGGAAGACGAGATCGTCCTGCGCATTGACGCGCTGATGGACACCCGTGTTCGTGTTTTCAGCGATGGTGATTCCACCTTCAATAACCGCCTGCTTTCCGGCACACAGCGGAAGTGGACCGCCCTCGACAGGTTCCGCGTGGAAATTGAAGATCCCTCCGCAGTCTCCATGTTCTTTCAGGACAAGCCTGTTTCCTTCCCTACAAAACACGGACGGAAGCACCGACTCTTCATGTCCCGACGCAATGTGTGGGTTGAAGAGATTGAATCCGCAACGCCGCCATCCGTGCGTTGATCCGCAATGGATTTCAACTACGCGCAAATTGTCCCCCTCGCCACGCCAATCGACCGGGAAATGACCTACCTGGTTCCCGATGACCTGAAGCGTCGGATTCACATGGGAAGCAGGGCGCTCGTTCCGCTTGGAACCAGGTGGACGACCGGCATCGTCGTCGGTTTTCAGGACGGGACCGACCTGGAAAACGTCAAGTCGATCGCCATCCTGCTGGACGCGTATCCTGCTGTTTCGCCAGATCTTCTCAATCTGTGCCGATGGATGGCGGGCTACTATGTCTGCACGCTGTCCGAAGTGCTTACGGCCGCGCTTCCCGCCGGAATCCATACGCACAGTGGACAGCGAATCGCCGTAACCTCGTCCAATGGCGTTGATTCCGGTCCGATAACCCCCTTTCAGCAACGGATCCTCGACCACCTGAATTCGCGCGGTCCGTCCAGGCTCAGCCAACTGCAGCGCAGCCTGCGCGGCGGTGGGGTGCGCGGTGCTGTATACGGTCTGATTCGACGGGGTCTGCTGACGACCTTTCAGACCATCGAAGACCCCAGGGTCAAGCCCATGCAGGAGCGCATGGTTAAACTGGTGCCCGATGCCCGGTGGTTCGATATGGAATGGTCCGCACTGGAACGCCGGGCGCCCCGGCAGGCGGAGTGTCTCAGGCGCATCCGGGCAGGCGGCGGCGTAATGCCTGCCGCAGCGCTGACACGCTCGGGAATCGGATCCGGCATCCTCAAGTCGTTGGCGGACCGGCGGCTGGTTCGAATCTACCACAGGGAGGTGCGCAGGGATCCTTATGCGGAAGTCGAGTCCACCGCGCCGGAGCGGCTCACGCTCACCGTACATCAGCGGCGCGCTTTGGAGGAAATCCGGAATTCGCTCATCCCCCCCAGGTTCACTTCCTTTCTCCTGCACGGGGTTACAGGAAGCGGTAAGACGCTGGTCTACATCCGGGCCGTCGACCGCGTCTTGAAGTACGGACTCGGCGCGCTGATTCTGGTGCCCGAGATTTCGCTCACGCCTCAAACGGTACGCCGCTTCAGATCCCATTTCGGCAACCGGGTTGCCGTCATTCACAGCGCACTGTCGGAAAGCGAGCGCTACGATGCCTGGCGGGACGTCCGCGAGGGCCGGCGGACCATCGTCATCGGCGCTCGTTCGGCGGTGTTCGCGCCGGTATCCAACCTGGGCCTGATCGTTGTGGACGAGGAACACGACAGCGCATACAAACAGTCGGATCAGGCGCCCCGGTACAACGCGCGCGACGTCGCGGTAATGCGCGCAAAAATGGAGAATGTTCCCATTGTACTGGGTTCGGCGACACCCGCGCTCGAGTCCTTTCACAACGTCGACACGGAAAAATTCCATCTGCTCCCACTGCCGGAACGGATAGATTCCCGCCCGCTGCCCGAAGTCACCGTGGTGGATATGAGAAAAGAGAGCGGCCTTTTTTCGGGGGTCTTGCGGGAAAAACTGAAGGACCGTCTTGAGAAAAAAGAGCGGATTATCCTGCTGCAGAACCGCAGAGGTTACGCGCCCTTCGTGCAGTGCATGGATTGCGGCGGCGGATTGCAATGCCCGAATTGCCGGGTCACGCTCACGTACCACGCCCCGGGCCGTCGAATGGTGTGCCACTACTGCGCATTCGATACCCCGGCTCCCACCGTATGCCGCGCCTGCGAAGGAAACCGTCTCAAGCTGCTTGGAGTGGGCACGCAACGCGTGGAAGAAGCCCTCACCGAACAATTCCCCGAGATGCGACTGCTCCGTATGGACGTCGATACGACACGCAGAAAGGGAGCGCACGACCGAATCCTCGAGTCTTTCAGGAAAGGGCGGGCGGACGTCCTGCTGGGTACGCAGATGGTAGCCAAAGGCCTGGATTTTCCCGGGGTTACCCTCGTAGGCGTCATTTCGGCCGATACGGGCATCCATCTACCCGACTTCAGGGCGGGAGAACGCACGTTCCAGTTGCTTACGCAGGTGAGTGGCCGGGCCGGTCGCGGGCATACCCCAGGCGAGGTTGTCATTCAGACGTACCTGCCGGAAGGCGAAGCCGTGCGTTGCGCGCGGAACCACGATTTTCAGCGATTTGCCGCACGAGAACTCGAGGGGCGACGCAGCGTACTCTATCCGCCGTACGGTCGTATGGCCCTGCTGCTTTTTAAGGGAAAACATGAGCCGGATGTTGCCCGTACCGCGGGGTTGTGCGCCGAGGCGCTGCGCGCGATGTCATTGCCGCACGTTGACGTCATGGGACCGGCACAGGCGCCGCTTGCACGTATCCGCAGGAACTTCAGGTGGCAGGTCGTGCTCAAGACGCCTTCATCCAGACACCTGAACGTCCTCGCCCGCCGCGCCATGCGCGAATACGGCCGCAGCCGCCGCGCCGCCGTGACGCTGGACGTGGACATCGACCCGGTTTCCATGCTGTAGACACCTCTTCCAACCGGCTCCGCACGACATTGGCGGGGCCCGGAGTTGCGACCGTCGCGCCCGTTTCTCACAGAGCGGGATGGCCGCGTATTGCCCATGCGCTTCCGACACGTCAAATCGCTCGCGAAACACACTGCCGTTTATGGAATGGGCGACTTGCTCGGCAAGGCGACCGGCATCCTTCTCGTGCCGGTCTACGCCCGCATGCTTTCGCCATCCGAAAACGGCGACATGGCGCTCGCGTACGCATTTGTCAGTTTCAGCGTCCTCCTGTACGCTCTGGGCCTGAACAACGCGCTCGTCCGGCACCTTTCTGTCGAGCGCGGCGCCAATGACGTACACCTCAGGTTCAGCACCGCATACTGGACGCTCGCGGCAATCGGGATCGTGCTGTCTTTCCTGGTGTGGATTTCTGCGGACCGTCTGGCCGTCGTTTTTCTCAATTCCACGTCCTACGCCGATATCTTTCAGTTTATCGCGGTCATACTCTTGCTGGATACCCTGTCCGAGCCCTTTTTCACGTTGTGCCGGGTGCGGCAGAGGTCCGGAACCTACGCGTCGGTACGGTTCGTTCAGCACACGCTGCAGCTTGGCCTCACCGTCTACCTGATCGCCTGGGAAGGCGGCGGAGTACGAGCGATATTCTGGAGCAACCTCGTCAGCTCCGCCTTTGCCTTTCTGGCGCTCTGTCCAATCGGGTTCCGTGTCCTCAAACCCGTCTATTCGACGTCGATCCTGCGCGAGCTTCTGCGCTTTGGTCTGCCCTTTGTCCCCTCTGCCGCGGCACTGCTTCTGATTAACCTTTCCGACCGGTTGCTGCTGAAGTTCTTCCTTGGAAAGGACCCCGTAGGGATCCTTCAGATCCTCTTCCGGTTCTGCCTCCCCATGCAGATGCTTACGCGTGTTTTTCGCTCCGCGTGGGCGCCGGGCGTCCTGTCGATTCCGGACAGAGCCGAGGCCCGCACAGTTGTTGCCCGGATGACCACTTACTATACGGCGGGAGCGACCGCGCTGCTTCTGGTGCTATCCACCTTCGCACGCGATCTCATCCTGCTGGGCTGCGGGAGCAGAGCCGCGGAATACCTGCCGGCACAGGGGGTCATTCCCATCGTAACCCTTGCTTTCCTGTTATCCGGCCTGTACATTATATTGACGGCCGGCGTGTACGCGGAGGGCCGTTCACGCATGCTGCCGCTTGTCGTGGGCGTGGGCGCGGGCGTCAATGTGGGATTCAACCTTTTGCTCATCCCGCGTATGGGGGTACTCGGCGCCGCCTGGAGCACACTGGCCGCCTACGGTGTCATGGTCGTCTTTCTGTATCTCCACACGCGGCGATTCTATCCGGTCGCCTACGAGTACGCTAGGCTTGCCAAGGTCGGCGTCGCCGGCGGGATCGTATATATCGGCGTATCCGGATTTGCACCCGATGCCAGTCCCACCGGCATTGTCACCCGATGTATTCTGTTGCTGGCCTTTCCGTTCATTCTGTGGGGATGGAATTTCCTTGAATCGGGTGAGTGGCAGGAAATCCGCCAACTCTTCCGGCTGCAGAAGCCGGCGGGTGTAAGGGCTGCGGAATCATCGGGGGACAGGCCCGAAGTTCCCTGATTTCAACGTGGCGACAGATGGAATTCAGCACATACATGAAATTGCCGTTCAAGGCGCGACAGGCCGCGGGGAAAGTTCGCCGCCTGTTCCTGGTTCACTTCCGCAAGTCGTATGTTGCCGAGCAGGCGACGCTGCTTGCAGGCGAGTGCAACCGGTGCGGAAACTGCTGCGAAATCCTGTTCAAATGTCCCTTTCTCGTCAAACAGGACGATGGATTCTCGGTCTGCAGCATCTACGAGAACCGGCCGCTCCAGTGCAACGCGTTTCCGATCGACGAAAGATGCCTTGCCGATGTGAAATTCGATTGCACGTTCAGTTTCGAAAAGAAACCCACGCCCGTACCGGACCGGTCCGACCCATTGCTGCGTATCGAATCCGATTGACCGGAATCCCGGAACTTCCCTTATCGTGCCCGTCCCGGACCGTTATTGACGTCCATCCGGTCTCGCCGCGTTGCCTGTGTTGCTTGAACTGAGCTTGTCGAAACACCCGCGTCCGGCCCGTGTATCGCTGAATCGGGAGGCAGTACTCAGGAAATATGGACAAGGAAGAAAAGCACAGAGGCGCCGCCGGCCGATCCGCCCGACGGGGAGCAGGCTGCGTACTGGTCTGCCTTCTGACGTTTGGCGCGGCCCGCTGTCCGGCACAACTGCCGGATCCTCCGGCATCGTTCACAATGGCAAGGCTTAAATTCGGCGGCGGCGGCGACTGGTACAACGGGCCCACCGAGATTCCCAACCTTCTGGCCTTTATCCGAAGTCGAACGAGGATCCAAACGGCGGAACGGGAAGCCAGGGTCGAAATCATGGACGAGGACCTCTTCGCCTATCCCGTTCTGTACCTCACCGGCCACGGAAATATCCGGTTTACCGAGGATGAGGTCATGCGCCTTCGCACGTACCTTGAACACGGAGGCTTCCTCTTTGCCAACGACGACTACGGACTCGACAGAGCGTTTCGTCGTGAGATCAAGAGAACCTTCCCCGATAAAGAGCTGGTTGAATTGCCGCCTTCATTCGGTATCTTTCAATCCCCCTTCCCGTTTCCGGACGGCCTTCCAAAGATCCACGAACACGACGGGAAACGACCACAGGCCTTTGGTATCTTTCACGAGGGACGGCTTGTCGTGTTTTACAATTATGAGTGCGACCTGGGGGACGGCTGGAACGATGCCGCGGTACACAACGACCCGCCTGAAAAGCGGGATGCCGCCTTGAAGATGGGGACAAACGTCGTTGTTTGGGCGCTGACGCACTGACCTCACGGCCGGGGCGGGAGCCCGACAGCGGGTTCCGCGAAACTGTCCCCGCGCGACGATGGGGGCGTTAGCGCGCGTTTCCCACAATTATGTCCGGATTATCCGCGAATGACGCATACCGGAGCCTGTCAGGCACGCTGACCGCGCTTCGGAAACGGCAGGTTGCCGCCCGCAGCCTGTACGGTGCGGGCCTGACACTGTGCTGTGCGCTTTCATGCTTTATTGTCCTGCTGCTTCTGGAATCCGCCCTGTATCTCTCACCGGCGGTCAAGGTGGCCGTGGTAGGGGCCTCCGCGCTTGCCGTGGCCTTTCTTGCGGTCTTGTACTGTCTTCGTCCGATTTTCAATTTGCCTTCAACGCAAGACGTCGCGCTGCAGGTCGAAAACGCATTCGGCGGCCTTCAGCAACGTCTGATCAGCGCATTACAGCTTCGATGTCCCGATAAAATCGCCAGCTATTCGTCTCCGATGGTCGAAGCCGCCATGATTCAGGCGGACGAGGTCCTCGCAAAGCTGAATCTGGATCCCCTGGTTCCCCGTACCAAACCCCTGCGGGCGGCAGCTCTGTGTGGAGCGTTGGGCCTGGTCATTCTCGTGGCTTTCGCGATTCTTCCCGGTCCGCTTACGGCGGCTGCCATCCGGCTTGCCACGCCGGCAACGGCCTACGTCCGACCGCCTGAGACGTTCATTTCCGTCCATCCCGGGAGCGCGGAAATCATCGCAGGCGAGCCCCTCGCGATAACGGCCGCATTAACCGGTCTCGTACCCCTGCGCGCTCACATCGTGCTGCGGGAAGACGACGAGTGGACATCCCTTGAACTTTCGGTCCGCAACGGTCGGATCGCACACAGGATTCCCTCCGTGACACAGTCGTTCCAGTACCGGTTTCGCGCGAACCATGCGGTAACCCGTGTATATAACGTCACCGCCAGGCCCCGGCCGATAGCCGTCCGGATTCGACATGACAACCGTTATCCGGCCTATACCGGGCTTGAGGAAGTTCACGACGTCGAAGGCGGTGACATTGTTGCCATCGCCGGAACTTCGACCGCGCTTCACGTCCGGTCCAGCCTTCCGTTGAGCGCGGCTGAAATCGTCTTCGACGATAGCATTGCTTCAATGGCGCAGGTCGAGGGACGTATCGCTTCATTCAATCTGACCGTCGGAAGGAATCGGCGATACACGATCGCGTTGCGCGATACGCACGGCATCGAAAGCGCGAATCCCGTGGAATATCGTGTGGTGGCCCTTCAGGACCATCCTCCCGAAGTTCGCCTGCTCCGACCGGGTAAAGACACCGAACTGGGGGAAGACATGCGGGTTCCGCTGTTCGTGGAGGCCCGGGACGACTTCGGTGTTTCAAGGATCGAAATCCGTTACCGCCTCAACGACGGCGAGGCGGAAGAAGCCGTTCCCTTTCCCCTGGACAACCCGGGCGCGGGAGAACTCACGCAGACCCGCGTGTGGGACCTCTCCGGCCTGGACCTGCTGCCCGGCGATCGGGTCGTCTTCAGGCTGCGCGCGTACGACGGCAACACGGTTTCCGGTCCGGGCATCACGGAAACACCGGCATTCACCATCCGCTTTCCGTCTCTGCTGGAAATCCACCGGCAGACACAACAGGCTCACGAAGAGGGCCTGGAACGGATGACTGCCATCAGGGAAGAGGGAGAGGCGGTACGGGAACGACTGGAAGAGATCGCACAACGGCTGTTGAATGAACGAGAGATGCAGTGGCAACACGGTAAGGAACTGGAAACGGCGATCGATGACCAGGCCGCCGCCTCGGAGAAGCTCGAGGAAGTCAGCGCGAAACTCGAAGAAACGCTCGACAGGATGCAACAGAGCGGACTCTTGGGGGACGAGACCCTCCAGAAACTGAACCAGATTCAGGAACTGCTCTCAGAAATCGAGTCGCCGCGTCTGAAGGAGGCTATGGAGGAACTCCGTGACGCAATGCAGCGCGTCGATTCCGAAGCCGTAGAGGAGGCCCTGAAGGCGTTTCGCGGCGAACAGGACGGGTTCCAAAAGTCACTGGAGCGGACGATCGCCCTGCTGCGGCAGCTGCGTACGGAACAAACCCTTGATGCGTTGGCGCAAACCCTGGAAGCGCTGTCCCGTGAGCAGCGTCGCGTGGTTGACAACATCGGCGATCAGCGCGATCCTGCGCCCCTGGCAGGGCAGCAGGACGCGATCGCACGGCGTACCGGTTCATTTGAGAAGGAACTTGGGGAGACTGCCGGTAAAATGGGTGAATTTCCCGAAGCGGCGGATGAACTTGGACGCCTTGCCGACCGGTTTGAAGCACAGCGAATCCCCGGACGCATGCGGGCCGTCAGTGGTCACATGCGCGGCGGAGCGCCAGGATTGGGTCGAACGCGTGGCGCACGGATAGCGGGAGACCTCGAGAGGTTTGCGAACGAGCTCCAGGCGGCCAGGCAAGCCTTCGTCAACCGTCAGAAAGAAACAATGATACGCCGCCTCAACCGGATGACGCACAACCTGCTGGGACTTTCAGCCGCGCAGGAACAGACCGCGCGCAAGGCCGGGGAAATCTCGCGAGAAAGCGATCCGGCCCCGCTGGCGATCGAGCAGGCCCGCATACTGGCCGGCGCGACCCGCCAGGCGAACCACTTGATGGAAGCCGCTCACAGGACCTATTTTGTGACGCCCGAAACCGGCGCAGCGCTGGGTCGTGCGCTCAACAAGGTCAGGGAGACAGCAGGTCATATCCAGGCCGGCGCCGGTTCCCGTGCTGCAGACGCAGGCAAGGACGCGATGGGCGCACTGAACGAAGTGGTGTTGGCGCTCCGGAGGGCGATCAGGGACATTTCTGCCGCCGGTTCGTCCGTGGGCCTGGAAGAAATGCTCCAACGCATGCAGGAGTTGGCCGACCAGCAGTCCGGCCTGAACGAAATGAGTGAATCCACGCTTGACTCGCCGCGTCGGTCGCCGGGGGAGCAGGGTCTGCAAATGAGCCTCGCACAGATGGCGGCCCAACAAAGAGCCATCCAGCAGGCGGTGCGGGAAATTCGCCGGCAGATGGGCAGCCGCAGACATGCGCTTCTCGGCGATCTGGACCATATCGCTTCGGAGATGGAGGCCGTGATTCAGGAGATGAATAACCGCCGCGCCGGCAGCCGTACGCTTGAACGCCAGCGCAGAATTCTGTCACGCCTGCTCGATGCGCAGCGATCGATTCGCGAACGCGGCCGAAGCAGCGAACGACGCGCGGGGAGAGGTACCGACCTCGCGTACCAGGGTCCGGGCTCGTTGCCGTCAGATCTGGGCGAAGCGGATAACCCGCTTCGAAGAAGACTCCGGGATGCGCTCGATGCGGGATTCGCCGCCGAGTACCGGCGACTCATCCGCAGCTACTTCGAGGCTTTAATGCAGGATGCGTTGAAACGCGAAGATTCTCCATGAAGATTTGGCACCCGTCAAGACCCGCCCTCATAATCGGGACCTTTCTCCTGTTCGCTCCGCCGGACCTGCCCGCCGCCACGGCCCGGGAAACCCTCCGGCAGGCCGGCGCGAAGGAAGCCTCCGGCGACTTGAGGGAAGCACTGCGACTTTATCGGAAGCTTCTGAAGAGGTATCCGCACCGTACAGACGTTCTCCTTCGCACCGAATCCATCCTCTACCGCACTGGGCGCCGGAGTGAAGCCGTTCGCCTCCTGGAGTCCCATCTTCAGGAAAGGCCGCGGGACTCGACTGTCCGATTCCGGCTGGCGGACATTCTGTCCGAAACGGGCAATCTGGACGGAGCGATTGCACACTGGAACCGAATCGCCGCCGTCGCGGCCGACGCGGGGACGATCGAGCGTGTCGCGCGAAACTTTCTGAGACACAACCTTCCGTCGCGGGCGCTGTCCGTTTGCCGGCGGGGTCGCGAAGTCCTGAAAAACCCGCATCTGTTCGCCGGACAAATGGCTGAAATCGCCGAACGGCTCGAGCGATATCCCGATGCCGTGGCCGAGTACCTGGTCTTCGTCCGCCAACAGCCGCAATCACTCGGGCAGGTCGAGTTGCGCTTCAGGCGTTTCGCGAAGGAGGGCGACCGGCAGGACCGGATCCTCGACACGCTCAGCCGGGAGGTCCGGGACCGTCCGGGCGACGAGATCGCCCTGAGGCTGTTCACGGAGTACGCACTGGCGGCAGGTCTTGAGGAACGGGCGGTGCGAGTTTATGCGACGTTTCCTGGCATCGGCCCGCATCACGTGACGCACCTGTTACGCGTTGCAGGTCACGCCTTCGAGGCCGGCCGTTTCGCGACGGCCGCCGACGCCTATGAAATACTCCTGGCCGGGGCCAACGCGACCGCCCGTCAACCGGAAGCGCTGCTGGGTCTGGGGAGGGCGACCGAAGGCATGTCGCGGGTCGACACGGCTGCGTCTCTTTACCGGAGCCTGATCGACAGATTCCCCCGTACCCTCCATGCCCATGAGGCCGGTTTTCGGCTGGGTCTGCTCTTGCGCCGGGTCTATCGGGATACCGCGGCCGCGCTGGACGCGTTCCGCTCGGTCGCCGGCGCGAAGAGGCGTACTTCCTGGCGCTACCCCGCCCTCTTTGAGATCGCGGATATACTGGCTGTCGCGGACCGGCTTGCGGAAGCCCGATCGGTCTACGCCCGCGTCGCGCGTGAACAGCAGGACGGGGAAGAAGCCGCCCGGGCTCGTTTCGGTATTGCCGAGTGTCATTTTCTGTCCGGCGACATCAACGCAGCCCGCGCCGTCATCGACAGCCTGCTGTCGGGTTCTTCTGACAGATTCGCATACAACGATGCGCTGGGGCTCTCGTTCCTGCTCGAGCAGGCGGACGAGGAAGAAGACGCGTTGCTTCAGTCCTTCGCATCGGCTTCAAGGCTCGTTCGCCGGCAGCAACCGGACGCTGCCCTGGCCGCGTTCCGTGCGTTCACGGCAACCCATCCGAAGTCGCGGCTTCTGGATCGGGCGCTGGCGAGTCAGATCGCGCTTCTGGATACGCTCGGGATGTACAACGAAGCCATTTTGATGTCCAGGCGCCTGCTCGAAAGGGTTCCCTGGAGTCCGCTGTGCCCCGGGGCAATGGTGACCATGGGCAGGATCTACAACCTGAGACTCGGACAATATCAGGATGCCTTGAAAACATACGAATCCGTCCTGTCGGTATATCCGCACAGCCTTGAGGCCTCGGAGGCCCGGGAACAGGTGCGGGCGCTTCGGGAAAAGATCAGAGTCCTAGACACCACCCGCAAGGAGCCAGGATAGGTGAAGGTCCAGGTCCGTCTGAACCGGGGAGATTTCGTCGCGTGCCCGCGCGGGGCGCTGGATTTCAACAACGCTCCCCGCACGATGTCCGGCCCGCTTGTCAGGGCACTGGTCCTGAGTCTGTGCCTCTTCGGTGCCTCTTCGAAAGCGGCCGCGGACAAACTGCTCGTCCCGATGGATCTTGGGCAGGCGAATCATCTCAAGGCCTATGGGCTCGCGTACTGGGCGCTCCAGCATAACATCGAGGTGGAGTGGCTGCTCAACTACCGGGGCGGCGCCTTTATGATGGACTACATGGAATCGGCGGCCGGGGAGGGACGACTGCGCGACGTCGATTTCGAACGCATCGGCGGAGCCGAAGCCGTCCGAATCTATGCGGAGATCGAGCAGGGAAACATGAGCTCCGTTCGACTTGAAAAGGCGCCGAAAATCGCGGTTTATACGCCGCCCAGCAAACAACCCTGGGACGACGCCGTCACCCTGGCCCTGTCTTACGCCGAGATTCCCTACGACGTTCTGTGGGACGAGGAAGTGCTGGCGGGGAAGCTCTCCGAGTACGACTGGCTGCATCTGCACCACGAAGATTTCACCGGTCAGTACGGGAAATTCTACCGCAGCCATGGCCGCGAACTCTGGTACCGACGCCAGCAGTCCCAGTTTGAAAGCCTCGCCAACCGCCTTGGTTTCAGAAAGGTCTCCGTGGAAAAAGGCGCCGTTGCACGGGCCATTCTGGAATACATTTCCAGCGGCGGGTTCGTGTTCGCCATGTGTTCCGCCACGGACACCTTCGACATTGCCCTGGCCGCGACTGGCGTAGACATTGTGGATACGGTATACGACGGAGACCCGCCCGACCCCGACGCACAGGCCAGATTGGATTATTCGAAGACGATCGCCTTCGAGGACTTTTCCCTGGTCACGGACCCCATGGAATATGAACACGCGGACATCGATGTCTCGCCAACCACCGGGGCACAGTTCCGCGGACCCGACGCAGACGCATTCACGCTGTTTGAATTCTCGGCTAAATTCGATCCCGTGCCCGCAATGCTCACTCAGAACCACGTACCGGTTGTCCGGGGTTTTCTGGGCCAGACCACGGCATTTCGCCGGAGCCGAATCAAGAAGTCCGTGACCATTATGGGCGAGGTCAGCGGTACGGACCAGGTTAAATACATCCACGGAAACGTCGGCCGGGGCACGTTTACGTTTTATGCCGGACACGACCCGGAAGACTATCGCCATTTCGTGGGAGATCCGCCCACCGAACTGGCATTGCGCAGGAACTCTCCCGGATATCGCCTCATTCTGAATAACATCCTGTTCCCGGCAGCCAGGAAACAGAAACGCAAAACCTGAACGCGACCCCGGCGGCCGGCACACGGCATCCGGTATCGTTGTCGGAAACCATACCGTCCACCCCACGAAGGATCGCCCAACCATGGCCGAACAACCCCCGGACGACCTGGAAGCCGTCGAAAGACTGAAGACCGCCCACGCGTGTATCAGGGACGAAATCGGCAAGATTATCGTGGGTCAGAACGAGATCGTGGACCAGCTGCTCATCGCACTCCTGTGCGGCGGGCACTGCCTGCTCGTCGGGGTTCCCGGGCTTGCAAAAACGCTTCTCATCAGCACGCTTGCCAGGGCGCTCAACCTCAGCTTCAGCCGTATTCAATTCACGCCGGACCTGATGCCCTCGGATATTACAGGTACTGAAGTACTCGAAGAGGACCAGCGCACGGGCCACAAGACCTTCCGTTTCGTAAAGGGTCCGCTCTTTGCGAACATCATTCTGGCGGATGAGGTCAACCGTACCCCGCCAAAGACCCAGGCTGCTCTGCTGCAGGCCATGCAGGAACACGAGGTAACCGCGGGCGGCGAGACGTTTCGCCTGGAGGAACCCTTTTTCGTGCTTGCAACGCAGAACCCGATCGAGCAGGAAGGTACGTATCCGCTGCCGGAAGCTCAGCTCGACCGGTTCATTTTCAACCTGTGGATCGACTATCCTACGGAAGAAGAAGAGAAACAGATCGTTCGCACCACAACCAGCGCCTACGCGGCGGAAGTCGAACCGGTATTTGACGCTCGTGAAATCGTCGAGCTGCAGCAGCTGATCAGAAAGGTCCCGGTTGCCGACTATGTGATCGACTATGCCGTCGGCCTTGCCCGCAGGACCCGGCCCGGAGTCGATGGCGCGCCGGATTTCGTGTCCCGCATGGTCAACTGGGGCGCGGGTCCCCGCGCCTCTCAGTTCCTCGTTTTGGGCGCCAAGGCGCGCGCCATCCTCGAGGGACGGTACGCTGCCGCGATTGAAGACGTCAAGTTTGTCGGTGTTCCCGTGCTTCGCCATCGCATCGTCACGAGCTTCAACGCCGAGGCGGAAGGGGTCACGCCGCTTGAACTCGTTCAACGCCTTCTGGAAGACACGGACTGATCTCCCGATTCCCAGCGCCCATGCCCGATTTCCGCACGTATCTCCAGCCCGAAGTTGTCGCCCGCCTGTCCGGCCTCGACCTGATTGCCCGGCTTGTGGTCGAAGGATTCATTACGGGTCTGCACCAGAGTCCGTACCACGGATTCTCGGTTGAATTTTCGGAGTATCGCCAGTACATACCGGGTGACCCGCCGCGCAACGTCGACTGGAAGGTCTACGGCAAGACCGACAGGCTCTACGTCAAGCAATACGAAGAAGAAACGAACCTCAAGGCATATATCCTGCTGGACGCCAGCGCGTCGATGGCCTATGGCTCGAATTCCGTCACGAAGTTCCAGTACGCTTCCTATACCGCTGCCGCTCTGTCGTACCTGATGTTGCGCCAGCGCGACGCCGTCGGTCTTGTATCCTTCGACCGGGGCATCCGATCCTACCTGCCGCCGAAGTCCGCAAGCACGCATCTTCACGCCCTGCTCGAAACACTGCGGACTACCGGCCCCGAGGGAGAAGACACCAATCTGGCGGCAACCTTTCACAGCCTTGCCGATCGCATCGTGCGCCGCGGCCTCATCGTGGTTCTGTCCGATCTGATGGACGATCCCCGTTCCCTGATTTCCGGACTGAAACACTTCCGCCACCGAAAGCACGAAGTGATCGTCTTCCACATCCTCGACCCGAGAGAGCGAGACCTCGAATTCGGTAGCGAAACCCGATTCGTGGATCTCGAGACCGGCGCCGCCGTCACCACCGAACCGTGGCATGTCGCGTCCGATTACAGTGATCACATGCAAACCCTCACCGGCCGATTCAGCCGCGAATGTCGTGAAAGTCTCATTGACTACGTCCCGCTGGACACCGCGAAGCCGTTCGATACCGTGCTGTTCAACTACCTGGCCAAGCGCAAACGCCTGATGTGATGAGCTTGGTGCACTCAACTACATGACCTGACACTTGAGAGGGTACCATGGAACGCGTACGGGTTGGCATCGTTGGCGCCGGTAAAATGGGGCGTACCCATATCGACGCCCTTAAAGACGTGGCTCTGGGAGAAGCCGTTGCCGTGAACGACCCGGCCAAACTGCCCGGCGTCGGCCCCGGGCTGGCCGGCGAGTACGGCCTGGACTATGAGGAAAGCCTGGATTCTCTCGTTTCCAGGGACGATATCCACGCCGTTGTCGTAACGACGCCGCACGCCCTTCACGCCGATCACGCGATTGCCGCTCTTGAGGCGGGCAAGCATGTCCTCGTGGAAAAACCGCTGGAAATCACGCTGGAAAAGTGTGACGCCATCATCCGGGCCGCGGAGCGGACGGGCCGAAAGCTCATGGTCGCGCAGAGCCACCGGTACTGGGAGGGCGGCGCCATATCCAGGCGCCTTCTGGATGAAGGCGCGATCGGACGGCTGCTCATGTGCAGGGATACGCTGGCCACACCCGGCTACCGCAGGCCCGACCACCGCCGGGCATGGTTCACGGACCTGGATCTCTACGGCCCGGGCGGCCTGATCGCGTGGGGCGTACACAACATCGACCGGCTGCGCTGGTGGTTCGAAAGCGAAGCGGAGTATGTATTCGCCCGGTCCTATTCGCTGCGCACCGAGGTCCCCGGCGACGTCACATCCAATATGGTGATGATTGGATTCCGTAACGGCGGCAGCGCCCACCTCATCTACTCTGAAGCGCTTCCGCCGCCCGGCTGGAAGGGTTTCAGTTGCGCCGCGGAGCTCATTGGAGATCGGGGTCTGATGGAGGTCGACCCGTACAACAAAGTCAGGGTTGTCCGCGACGGCGCGACGGAATGGGAGACGGTGTACGACCACGCGGCGGTGGCGGACCCGCGTCAGAAGGCGTTTGCCGACGAGGTCAGGGACTTTGTCGACTGCATCGTTAACGACACGCCGCCTCCGGTCAGCGGAGAAGACGGGCGAGCGGCCGTGGAGATCGCCCTGGCGGCTTACCGATCGTCCCGGATGGGTGAAGCAATCAGGCTGCCGCTTGGAGATTGACAACGATTTCAAGCTCTATCGATACCTGCTGTGGGACGCGTCGGGAACGGAGCGATAGCATGGGAACCAGGGTAGCTGGAATCGAAATGACCCCGATAGACTACGGCCGTTCATTTCTCATCGGCAAGGGCTCGACAAATGAGGTGCGCTTCTGGATCGAGTCACGTACCCGCGTTATCGACGATCAGGAGGGGATCTGCGAGGAGTTCTATCAGACCGCTTCCTGCAAGAGCGAGAATACCTTTTACGGGAAGGATCTGTTCAAGTCGGACAATTACGATTTCCTGCCGATTTTCAGCGCGAAGGTTGGTCTCATCTACCGGCGTCCGGTTTATCTGAGCGACCGATATCGGGAAACGCGGCCGTATGAAGAGATGTTCGGCGGGTATGATCTCCACCTCGTTGAGGGCGCGAGCGTTCGCGAATTGCCGTCGAACGCCTCCATCCGCGAGGAGACCTACCGATTCGCGCCGCTGGTCTCGCAGACCGAAATCCGAAACGACGATACCGGACTCAGTGCCATTATGGAATGCCCGGTAAAGACCATGAATACCCGCCGTAAGGACGACCGCTACCAGGTTGATACCGGTCCGATCGCCTTTCCCGATCTTTCAGGACGACCCGAACGGCTTGTCGACTGTCTGTCCCTCGCCTTCGTGGCCTTCAATGCCGCACACTTCGCGGACTTCGTGATCGAGGCGCCCACCGCCGTCGATCCGGCAAATCCCGATCTGAAAGTCCACCACTATTCGAAGATCGTCAGCCTCCCTGCGCGCAACCGGCTCTTCGCGGTCGAGTAGTATTGGCCGATCGCGGTTCTACGCATCGGGAAACCTGCAATCCGGAGGAAAAATGAGTATCCGCAGATCCATATTCGGACCGTCAAAGGACGAAATCTGGAGGCAGATTTCGTCAGACCTGGCGGGTGAATTCGTCGACGGGGGCTTCTGGGAAGAGAATGCCGTTACGTACAACCACGGTGAGTGGCGGATCGTCCTCGATACCCGTACGGAGACAACCTATACGGGCGCCACGATGATGACAATGCAGTATACCCGGATGCGGGCGCCGTTCATCAACAAGGACGGCCTCTATTTCGACATCTCGAATGAGGGGTTCTTCAGTTCAATCGGCAAGTTGCTCGGTATGCAGGACAT
>CAZKDZ010000272.1:0-10867 GCA_964551635.1 uncultured bacterium
AATGGCATCCGACTGCTCGTTATCCGGCCTCTGGACCACCGCCGGAACGATCGCGGCGATGCGCTGGTGGCCGTCGACGTGGTCAGCGCGGGACAGGGTGAGACCGTCTACTGGGTCAGTGCGCGGGAAGCGCCCAACGCCTTGCCCGAGAAATACGGGCCCGTAGACGCTGCAATCGTCGGCATCGCCGACCGCATCGATATCCGGAACGAACAATGACCGGGCCGTGCGCATTCTTCCGGTCTTCCCCGAATCCGCGGACTCCATGATTCTTGCCCGGGTCATCGGCAGCGTTGTTTCCACACTGAAACATCCGGCCTACAACGCCGCAAAACTGATGTTGGTCCAACCTGTCCGGCCGGACGGCACGGACGAGGATCAGACCCTGCTTGCCGTCGATGCGGCCGGCGCGGGCGCGGGTGAAACCGTACTCGTCCTTCGCCAGGGCATTGCTGCCGCGCAGGTCCTGGGGGTGGACCGGCCGCCCATCCGCTCCGTTATCGTAGGGATCGTGGACCAGGTCGTCTGTGAGCAGCAGCAGTAAAAACCAAATTCGCAGCCACGGACGGCCCGGGCTGTGAACAGGTCAAAACGCCATGACGCTCCATCAGGCAAAACTCGATATCGTGGAAGCAGGACGCAGGCTCTACGACAAAGGCTACATCGTCTCGAACGATGGGAACATCTCCGCCCGCTTCGACGAAGGCCGCCTGATTGTTACACCCGGCGGGCTGTGCAAAGGCAGCCTGTCCGTGGAGGATCTGTGCGTCTGCGATATGGAAGGCAGGAAGATCAGCGGGGTTCGGAGTCCTTCCTCCGAAATCGGCATGCATCTGTTCCTCTACAGGGAACGGCCCGACATTAAGGCGGTCGTCCACGCGCATCCACCCACGGCGACGGGATTCTCGGTTGCCGGAATGCCGCTCACGGATTGTGTTCTGCCCGAAGTCGTGATCACGCTCGGCTCGATTCCCACGGCGAAGTACGGCACGCCCGGCGGGCCGGAGATCTCCGAGCCGATTCGAAAATTCGTCAAGGACTACGATGCCTATCTGCTTGAGAATCATGGCGCTACCACCGTGGGTTCCGACGTGATGAACGCCTATTTCAAAATGGAAACCCTGGAACATTTCGCGCGAATCCTCTTTGTTGCGCGCCAGTTGGGCGGCGCCAATGTGCTGAACCGGGAACAGGTTGACAAACTCCTCCAGATCCGAAACCGCCTGGGCATCCGCGGCCCGGATCCCGCGTGCGACGTCGGCAGGGCGCCGGCCGGGGCCGACACCTCAAAAACGCAAATCCCCACACTCCGCACACGCAGCGCCTCGAGCCCTTCCGACAACCCTCCGCCGCCGAAAGACGACCTCATCACCGAAATCACCCGCCAGGTGATGCAGGAGCTCCGTACCGAGAAGCCGTTGTAGAGTTCCCGGTGCATTCCCGAGCGCCGCCTATGAAAATCCTCGTTGCCAACGTCGGCAGTACGTCGTTCAAGTACAAACTCTTTGATATGACGGACGAGACGGTGCTCGCCGAGGGGCGTCTGGAACGTATCGGCGACATGCAGTGTCCCGTGCAGCATCGCATCGGTCCATCGGAAACCCGATCCACCTGTGCGCTTCCCGATACCCCTTCCGCGATCCGGAACGTAATGGATGCTCTCGGGAGCCTGGTCGGAAGCCGCGGAGGATCCGGCCTGGACGCGGTTGGGTTCAAGACCGTCCACCTGCGCGGCGAACCTGGGACATACGTGCTGGACGACGGGATTCTCGAGCGCATGGCCGACTACAACGATCTCGCGCCGGCCCACAACCCTCCGTACATTCAGGCAGTCCGGATCTTTCGCGCGCTCTACCCGGATCTTCCTCTGATCGGGCTTTTCGAACCGGCCTTCCACGCCACCATTCCGGATTACGCGTACATTTACAGCGTTCCATTCAACTGGTACGAGACCTATGGCGTGCGCAAATACGGTTTCCACGGCGCCTCCCACCGTTACGTCTCGGAACGAGTGCCACAACTTCTCGGCCGGCCCGCCGGCGGATTGAACCTGATTTCCTGTCACCTGGGCGGCAGCGCGTCTCTGTGCGCCATCAAGGACGGAAGGTCTATCGACACCACGATGGGATTTTCCGCCCAGGACGGTATTATCCACGGAAACCGGAACGGCGCCATCGACCCGTTCATCATTCCATTCATCATGGACCGCAAGAACCTCTCTACGGACGACATCCGGCGCATTCTCACTACGGAAAGCGGCCTGGCCGGCATCTCCGGGCTCAGCGGCGACGTCCGCGACCTCGAAACGGCCGCCGATGCCGGCAACCGAAGGGCAAGGCTGGCCATCGAGACATTCTGCTACGGCGTGAAAACAGCCATCGGCGCAATGGCAGCCGCGCTTGGCGGAGTCGATGCGCTGGCTTTTGCGGGTGGTATCGGCGAACGCGGCGTTCACGTCCGGCGGCGCATCTGCCGGGGTCTGGAGTTCCTGGGAATTGAACTTGACCCGGAAACGAACGCCACCGGGCCTCCGGAACGGCTGATCTCCGCTTCCGAAAGCACCGCAGAAATCGCGATTGTGACCACCAACGAAGAAATCATCGTGGCCCGTGAGACCGCGGCCCTCGTCCGGCGCATGTCGTAACGCAGGGATCCTGGAACCTATGATGTCCCTTTCCACCGCGCTGTTTCTTCTGCTCGCGGGACCGGCGCCCGCATTCGATCGGGAACTCTGGACCCACTTTCCCAACATGAACTCGGTTACGGCCCTGGCTGAAGGCAGCCAGTATATCTACGTGGGTACCGAGCGGGGCATCCGGCGTTACGACATTTACGGGGAACGATGGCACAGGCCGCTGACCGTCCTGGACGGCCTGCCCGACAATCGCATTCGGGCCATCGCCTACGACGCCGGTACCGGCGAACTCTGGTTGGACACGCCGTCGGGTGCGGCCCGCTGGCTCACGCGGCTCGAAACCGTTTCCTATTTCGGCGACGATCCGCCCCCGCGCCGTCCGCCGGCAACGATTCCGCCGGTCTACATGCCTTTCGGATTCTTCCTTGAGGGGGGATGGATCCGCGGTCCGCGAAGGAGCTATCCCATCACGGCGACGCTGATGGACACGTGGCACACGCTGTGGATCGGCACCGGCGGACTGGGAGCAGGCAAGGCGAACATGACGGACCGGCAGCTTGAGTTCCACGCTTTCGGGCCTTTCGACGAGAATATCACTGCCATGGCGAGAGACGGGGACAGCATCTGGTTCGGAGGCAGGGGCGTTTACGGCATGACGGAACAGGGAATAACGCGGTACCATCTCTCAACCCAACTTTGGGAATACTTCGAACCTGAGCATATCATGGGCCTGGACGAGGCCCGTATTTCCGCCATTCTTCCCGACAGCGCCGCGGTGTGGTTCGGCGCCTGGAACGGACTCATCCGATACGTCCGTCACTCCGGACAGTGGATAACCCATCGTCTGCCCGGTCGTCGCGGAGTCACCGCCCTGGCCAGAGCGGGTACGCGGGTCTGGATCGGCACTCAGGCCGGACTGGCCGTGTTCGATACGCAGGCAGACAGCATTCGCTGGGTCGGCGGCAGCGAGAGGTTCGCCATTCAGGCCATGGCCTCGGGCGCCGGTTACATCTGGGCCGGCACACATCTGGGTCTGTTTCGCTGTCCCGTAAACGACGTGAACTGGACGCCCGTCCGGAGCCCGGGCGGACTCACCTCCCGGCCCATCAGCGGGCTGGCCACTTACGGAAACCGCGTCTGGGCGGCCGTTGAATCCCCGTCCGCGCTCATTCATCTGTCCGCGCCCGACTCGGCATGGCAGCGATTCGCGCTCGCCGAAATACAAGGCGACCGCCACGTTTCGATTGCGGCCGATACCAGCCACGTCTGGCTTGCAACCGACCACGGCGCGTTCCGCTTCGATATTTCCACGAAAATCTGGAAGCGCTACACCCAATCCAGCGGCCTGATCGACGACCGTACTCAGGCCGTGATCCTTCAGGACGACTACGTCTGGTTTGGCACGGAAAACGGCGCGAGCCGTTACGACTGGTCGCAGGACTTTTTTCGATAACTTATTGTTTTCCGGCTCTCAGATATCAAACTGTCTTTTTCGTGACCGAAAAAATACGTGACACGAACGGGCATTTTCCTTATCTTTAGGATTGGCACATAATGTTACTTCAGCGCTTGTACGTAACCGAATGGTCCTGATGATCTATCCCCTATTTCATCTGCTAAGCTGAATCTCAGCGGCCACCTCGGGCGGCTCCGTACGCCCGAGGTGGCCGCTGTCGTGTTTGCGCATCTGGCACTCCGGGACCCGAAATGGCCAAAAACGCATTAGGACTGATCGAAACACGTGGTTTCACCGGCGTCGTCGAAGCGGCCGACGCCGCCGTGAAAGCCGCCGCCGTCGAACTCGCGGGCGTTGAAAAGATAGATGGAGGTCTGGTTTCCATTCGAATCCTGGGCGATGTGGGGGCCGTACAGGCCGCTGTTCAGGCGGCCGCCGAGGCTGCGGAGCGGGTTGGGCAGCTGGTGTCCCGGCACGTGATTCCGAATCCTCACGACGATCTGGTCGATGTATTCGAATTGGACGGGCAACAACCCCGCCACCAGGAAGATCCGGACATCAGCGGTCTCTCGGTAGTAGAGCTCCGGCAGCTGGCCAGACAAACGTCCGGTCTGTCCATTAAGGGGCGCGAGATCTCTCGTGCCACCCGCCAACAATTGGTCCAGGCGCTCCGCAGCGCGAACGCCAACATCGACACGTAGTGTCGAGGGAGTCCCGGATGGATACAGACACGCTCTGGGAACGAATTAAGAGAGGGATCATCGACAGTGCTGCAACGGCAGCCCACAAGGCCGAACACCTTGGGAAGATCGGTCGAGCCAGGCTCGATATCGCCGGAACCCGCCATGCCATACACGGAGCGTTCGCAGAATTGGGGGGCGCGGTCTACGCTCATCTGTCCGGGGGCGGCGGAGCTGACGTGGAACAGGCCGACGACGTACAGGATCTGGTTCGAAGAATCAGCGAACTCGAAAACCTTCTGCAGGAGCGGGAAACCCGTCTGAACAATCTGAAAGCCGGCAACAACCAGGAAGAGGAGAAGACCGAAGAAGCGGAGAGCTAGTTTTTTCGGTCTTTTCGAGATGACATCCCAACCCGCGCGCGTTTGCCAGGCTGTCTTCCTTGCAGCGCTCTTCCTGTTGCGGTTCGAGACCGCATGGGCCGACAGTCCCGTACGGTCGTTTTCCAATGTCGTCAGGCTCGTAAGGCCCGCGGTTGTCAGCATATCGGCCAACACCCCGTACGGCAGGGAGATCTCCCGGTCGGGGTTGCGCCGGGGGCCGTCTGCGCTGCGATACGGATCAGGCTTTGTCCTGGACGCGACCGGACACATCCTGACCAGCAACCACGTTATAGACGGCGCAGCAGGTATTCAGGTGGGGTTTTCCGACGGAACGGATTACACCGCGGAGATCGTCGGGCAGGATCCGGACACGGACCTGGCGCTTTTGCGGCTTCGCTCCAACGATCCGATCGATGATTCGCGCATTGCGCGACTGGGCAATTCAGATTCCGTGCAGGTTGGCGACTGGGTGATGGCCGTTGGCAGTCCTTTCGGCTTTCACCATACGGTCAGCGTTGGTGTAATCAGCGGCAAGGGACGGCATCTGGAGCGAATTCAGGGCGATATTCCGGCGCCGCCCTTTCAGGATTTCCTTCAGACGGACGCGTCCATCAATCCCGGTAACAGCGGTGGACCCCTTGTCAACAGCGCCGGGCGGGTTGTGGGCGTGAATACCGCGTACAATCCCGCGGGATCCGGCATCGGATTCGCCATTCCGATCGACGTTGCAGAAAGGGTTGCGGCGGAACTCCGGCAACACGGAGAGGTTGTTCGCGGTTATCTGGGTGTCCAACCCCAGGATCTCACTCGTGACCTCGCGGACGCGCTGGAGCTTCAGTCAACGTCGGGCATTCTGATCGGGGAAGTTCAGGAGGACGGCCCTGCCGGGCGGGGCGGACTCAAGCGGGGCGACATCATCAGGTCGCTCGACGCCAGCCCGATCATCAATTCCCAGGATTTTCTCAACCGGATTGCCGGGTACCGTCCGGGGGAGTCCATCGCGCTCATCGTCCTTCGGGACGGGAGACCGCTCAGGGTCTCCTGCACGCTCGGCCGGAGGCAGAAGCAGCCGCGGCCTCCTGGCGGATTCCGATTCAACAGTTCAAGTCGTTGGCCCGGGCTTGAGGTCAAGAATCGCTCAGATTGGGAAAGCCGCCGCCTGCAGTTGTCCAGAACCGGACCCGGAGTCGTGATACACTACGTCGCGCCCGGAAGTCCGGCGGAAAAAAAACATATCGAACGCGGCGATACGATTCTTGAAATCGACGGCGTTGCCATCTCAAACGTCCGGGACTATCATAGGATGGTTGAAGAGATCAAGAGGGCTGTACGGCCCGGTCTGTTCCTTATCCTCAATAAGGACGACGGCAACACGCGGTTCGTTGCCCTCCGTCCGCGGCGCTGAACCCGCTCCAGACATCTGCCGGAACACATCCGGCCGACTGAAAGGAGGCAATCTTATGTAGCGCTCACCCGTCCCCAGGACCAAAGTCAGCATCAGCATGGTTCACTACGACAGTCTTAGTCCCCTTCGAGAAACCCGGTCGCTTCTCCCGAACTGGGTTCTCGGCTCACAGTCCGGCTCGAAACCCCGGCCAACTGAACCGACCTTCCCCGGTGCAAAGAAAGGCTGACGAGTGTCTAAGCTAGCTAAAAGGCCGTACGCGCGCGAAGATGAATCCCTGGATCAGTACCTTCAAGAGATCGGAGAAGTCGACCTTCTCACGGCAGACGAAGAGATTTCCCTCGCCAAGCGAATCAAGAAGGGAGACCAGGATGCCCTCGAGAAGCTGACCAAAGCCAACCTTAGATTCGTTGTAAGCGTGGCCAAACAATACCAGAACCAGGGTCTTTCCATGGGAGACCTGATCAACGAAGGAAATCTGGGACTTATAAAAGCGGCCAAACGCTTCGACGAAACAAAGGGCTTCAAGTTTATTTCCTACGCCGTATGGTGGATCAGGCAGGCCATCCTTCAAGCCCTTGCCGAACAATCCAGAATCGTACGGCTGCCCCTGAACAGGGTGGGTGCCCTGCACAAGATCGGCAAAGCATCCAGCGGGCTGGAGCAGGAATTCGGGCGAGAGCCCAGCCCCAGCGAAATTGCCGATGAACTTGAAATGAGCGACTACGAGGTGATGGATACGCTCAAGATCTCGAGCCGGCACCTTTCGCTTGACGCCCCGTTCAGCGAAAGCGAAGACAACAGTTTGCTGGACATTCTGGAAGATCAGTTACAGCCGCCCCCCGATGAATCGCTCATCGACGACTCGCTTCACCGCGAAGTCGAGAAAGCGCTGGCAACTCTCACGCCACGGGAAGCCGAAGTGATCAGCCTCTATTTCGGCATCAACCGTGAGCACCCGCTTACCCTGGAAGAAATCGGCGAACGTTTCGGATTGACCCGGGAACGGGTACGCCAGATCAAGGAAAAAGCCATCCACAGACTGCGCCACAACAGCCGGAGCCGCCCACTCAAGGCATATCTGCACTGAATACTGCATGTGTCCGTACAGTCCGTTGGAAGAGTCGCTCTGCAGGCGAGGCCGATTCATTCGGCCACAAGGGCCGGACGCAGCCCGGATGGACTGTTTCAACGGACTGCTTAGCCACAGCCGGCGTCACGCGAAGGCTGTGGCTTTTTTCTGCGGATGACCCGGTCCTGGCTGCCCTCGCTTGACGGAAACACTTGAAGCATGCAGTTTGGTGAAACGTACATCAGTCCACCAACCGTTTAACGTCTTCTTTCACAGAAAGGATTCAGCCCCATGTCGAACAGTAAATCCCTGAAGTCGCTCCTGGCTGTTGTCGCGTTCCTGCTGATTGCCAACCTGGTCCGGCCGCTGTGGTCTCCCGGCACTGCACACGCCCAGGGCGAGGAAGCGGCCTCCGGCGTGGCAATCACCGGCGCCGGTACGAGCGCCTGGATTCTGAAAGACGGCAACGTCTATTACGCCATCTACGAAAAGCAGTACGAGTCGATCCGCATCTACGGTCCCGAAGAACTGCCTGAAGAGTGATCGCCGCCATGGGTCGTCATCCGGAATTGCCGAAGAGCTTGTACTCCCGCCCCCGAATCTCCTCCGGTCCACGTCGCCAGAGGCATCCATGAGGACGTTCCGGGAACAGCACCGGCTTATCGGCGCGGTGGTCTTTCTGATCACGTGTTTCGTCTACATCCGAACCATCGCGCCCACGGTCACCTTCTGGGACACCGGCGAATTTATCGCGGCTTCGTACATCCTCGGCGTTCCGCATCCTCCCGGTGCGCCGTTTCATACCCTCCTGGGCCGCATCTTCACGCTGTTCGTAACGCCCGATAACATCGCCTTCAGCGTCAACCTGATTTCGGTCCTTTCCGGCGCCGCAACAGCCGTCCTGTTATACCTCTGCGGCGTCCGGCTGCTCTCGCGATGGCTCAACCCCGCACGTAAGGCCGACCGCATCGCCATCCTGACCGGCGGCGCGGTCGCGGCTCTTTCCGCCGCATTCTCCACGTCCTTCTGGGCAAATGCCACCGAGGCCGAAGTCTACGCGCTGTCCATGCTATTCACCGTCCTGGCGTTCTACCTGGCCCTGCGCTGGGACGGCGCGCCGGAAGACAGGTATCGCGACCGTCTGCTCATCTTCATCGTCTACCTGTTCTTTCTCGGTGCGGGCGTGCATCTGCAATGCCTGCTCACCGTGCCCGGAATCCTCATCCTGGTCTTCTCCGACCTGCTCAAGGACCGTTCCACGTCCACACAGGCAACCGTCGTTATCGGGCTTGCGGTATTTCCCTTTCTGTGCATCGTCTCGACCGTTCAGGAAGTCACCGTCGGACTGGTACTGGCCGTGCTCGCGGCGCTCCTGATCCTGCGCCCCGCCTGGCGTCATCCCGCGTTCTGGCTTTGCGCCATGGGGACGATCGTCCTCGGATATTCCACGTACGCCATGCTCTACATCCGGTCGGGCCTGGATCCCTTCATCGACATGAACAATCCGGAGACCTACGAGAACTTCAAAGCCTTCCTCACCCGCCAGCAATACGGCGTCCACGAGATTTTTCCCCGCCGGGGCGATTTCTGGGACTTTCAGCTCAACATCCACATCAAGTATTTTCTCCAGCAATTCCCGTTTTACGATCAGGGACTCGTCGGCCGCTTCTTCTCGGAAACGCTACCCGCGTTCACGGAGCGATTTTCTGTGGGCGAGATGCTGTCCGGGACCTTCCGCAGGGCCGTAGCCTCGCTGGACGGCAACCGGGAAACCATCGCGTATTCGGTTGTGCCCATTCTCCTGGGTATCGTGGGCGCGGTCAGTCACTTCCGCAGAGACTGGAAGCGATTTGCCAGTGTGTTCGCCATGATTCTGCTCATGGGGATCGGGCTGGTTTTGTACCTGAATATGCCGGACCCCGAACCCCGTGAACGGGAGTATATCTTCGTTGGCGCGTACACCTTCTTTGGCCTGTGGATCGGCGGCGGCGCCGCTGCCCTCATCGTCGCAGTCGCCCGCGGTCGCGCGGCGGTTCCCGCGGCGGCAGTGGCCGCGGTCGTGTGTCTGGTCGTGCCCGTCGGCCTTCTGCAGAGCAACTACTTCGAACGCGACCGCAGCGGAGACCTGGTTGCTCGCGACTACGCCCGGAACATTCTGAGTTCCTGCGAACCCGACGCCATCATCTTCACCAACGGAGACAACGACACCTACCCGCTTTGGTTTCTCCAGAATGTCGAGGGGTTTCGCCAGGACGTCCGGGTGGTCAACCTCAGCCTGCTCAAAACGACGTGGTACGTCAAACAACTGCGCGACCTGAAGCCAACGCTTCCCATCGCGATGACGGATGCAACCATCGATGAGCAGGTTGTCCCCAAACCGTGGTCGAGACGATACGACATCCCGCTCGCCGACAGCACGATTATCGTCAAGGCGGATGACATTCCGCTCACCGAATTCCAGGTGGGTAGCAGGCGCATGGACATTCTGGAATCTCACACGCTTATGATCTGGTACCTGGTTGAGCACATTGGCTGGCAGCGCCCGATCTATTTCGCGGTTACCGTCCCGGAACGCAACATGGGCGGTCTAAGGCCCCACCTGTCCATGGAGGGCATGGTGTACCGGCTCGTCCCGCAGAGGGCGCCTGGGCAATTCGACGCCGGCCTGACCTCCCGGCATCTGCTCGAGAACTACCAGTATACCGGAATCGCCGATGCCACCGTCTACAAGGACCCGGTTGCCCGGCGCCTCATCAGCAATTACCTGGTGATCTTCGAAGGCCTCGTGCGCACGCTGCACCTCCAGGAACGTCCGTCCGAAGCCCTGCAGATCATCAGGGTTGCAGAGACTACCATCCCTCCGGAAGCCGTGGGGCGGGAGGTGTGGTACTCGCTCATGCACGAGAGCTACCGGAACCTCGCCGTCAGCTTTCTCCGTGCCGGAAAGAGAGACAGTGCGAGCCTCTGCCTCGAGGAGCTGATTCGCATCACTCCTCACGAGGGAGAACGAGAGCAACTTCGTGAGCATCTTCAGTTCCTTGTCCCGGCACTCCGGACCCATTCAGAAACGGAAACGGGGACTGAAACGAAGGGAGACTAGTGTCCTGTCCCAGAAATAGCTTTACATAATCGTTCGACTTTTTCGAGGATCGATTGTGCGGTGGCGGTCCAGACGAAAGGTTTGGACGTCTCGTTGTAGTTGTCGGTGAAGGTTTGAATTCTGTCGATGAGTTCTT
>CAZKDZ010000273.1:0-4010 GCA_964551635.1 uncultured bacterium
CGAGTTCCTCACGAACCTGGTCAGACAACACAATGGGCTTCCGAGGACGACCGCGCCCCATGGTTCTCTCCTTTCACGATGGGTGTGAGAAGCGTGTAGAGAGAACATAGGACAGGCCCAATAAATAGTCAAGTTATTTTAGGGACAAAACACTAGATCGTTCATTGGTCGTCGCTTCCATTTTCGAATTCTGTGGCCAATGTTCCATATCGATTCTCTTCGTACAGCTCACGGATCTTCTCGCCGCGAGGGTAGGCGAAGAGTTCAGCATATTTAATTAGAAAGTCTGTCAACTCGCTTCTACTTAAATTTCCGGATTTTTTGGAGGTACTCTCTTCAAGCGACATCCAACGTTCTTCAGACGCATCGTCAGCCATCAGATCATCGGGGATCTCGGAAATTCGCAACGTGCCAATTTCAAGGGCAATTCTCCCTATCAGAGACCTTTTGGCAATTTTGTCAAGCTCTGTGCCGCAGATTTCGTAGTACGGGAACCTGAAGTCCATCTCAGCATCTAGTATCCCTCCGTCAATCTCTACGATTCCGGGGACGGCAAGTTCATCCGCCATTTTGCGCAAGAAATCTGCGAATGGGTTTTCTCCATCGGGTTGGAAGAAGTAGCGATCTATAAGGCTGGTTCCGGGATCTTCATACAGATGTTCGCCGAATAGATCGGCGCTGCTGATGGATTCCTCTTCCCGCGCGATCCCATTGTACACGGCATCATTAAGGCCAGTGCCCAGGCCTCCCCGCCAGTACCCGTCGATCTGATTCAATTGGCGGCTTGCCTCTCTCGCTTCTTCTAATCTCTCTCGCCGCGATGCGAGACTGGCCTCGGCCAGAAGCGTGAACAACAGCGGCGCGATGTTGATGATTTCAGTAGCGTTTACGTCATACCGACGTTTGATAAGATCATAGGAGAGCCGGGCTTTGGGAGAGATCTGAGCACCGATGCGCACCCGACCCGGCTCGGCGAACGGGGCCTCGTCGGCATCGGGCAGGTCCGACTCGCCCGTGAGCACGCCGGGTTCGACCTCAAGCCCTTCGGCGAGACGGTTCACTGTGTCTTCTCTCGTGGATTTGGATTTGTCCGGTTCGTTCTCCAGGCGCTGAATCGTGCGCGTGTTGATTCCGGATACCCGTGCAAGATCGGGCCGAGACAGTTTCTTTCGTTTGCGGAGTGTACGCAGGCGATCAGAGTCGATTTTCATGTTGGATCTCCTTCATGTCGGTGTTCGGCGTGTGGCTGCACATCTGCGATACGAAGAATGTAGCAGTTTTTATAAAATAAATCAACGGGCAAAAACAGAAATATCTTTATTTAGATTGTAAATATTAGGGACATAATTACCGTTTTTGTCCGTTTCGAGGATCTCGGATCCTTGTATTACTCCCATCTGACCGTATCCGTGAAGACATAAACGGACATTCCGGAGCAATGTGGTCCGATCCTCGTAGCACCGGGCATCCGTGAATCGATATCGCCGTCCCTCTTGACGCCCTTGCATTTGTAGGGGCAACCCTTGTGGATGCCCGCTTTTCCTTTGTGTCCTTTCGTGTTTTCGTGTGAGCCCGGTTTTCCTGGTTTTCCTTCCCCTTTCCGTCAGGAGAGGGGGCCGGGGGGAGAGGTCTGGCACCGTCGCCATCACCGACGTTCACGTCTGCCCCGCTGCAGGACGTTCTCGCCCGTGTGACGGCTATTGTTTATCATGATACGTGTATACGTGCAAGTCGTCTGTGTGCCGTTCCGCCACCCACTTGTTGAGCGACGATGATATGCCTCGTGAAGACCCCACAAAAATTCGCAATCTCGGTATCCTCGCGCACGTCGATGCCGGTAAGACGACCCTGACTGAAAATATGCTGTTCCTGAGCGGCGCCATCCGCTCGCCCGGAAGCGTCGACAAAGGGACAAGCCTTTCCGATGGGCTTGACGTGGAGAGGCGTCGCGGGATCTCGGTCCGGGCCTCGTCGATGTCATTCGAGTGGGAGGGCGTGAGGATCAACCTGATCGACACGCCGGGGCACGTTGATTTTTCCGCCGAAGTCGAACGGTCTCTTCGGGTGCTGGACTGCGCCGTACTCGTTCTCTCAGCGGTCGAAGGCATCCAGGCCCAGACGGAGTCGATCTGGGCCGCGCTGGAAACGCTGAACATACCCGTCATCCTGTTCGTGAACAAACTGGATCGGATCGGCGCGGATCCAGCAAGCGTCGTCGATGATCTGAAACGCCGGTTTTCACCTGACGTGATTCTGGTCAATCGACCCGAAAAGGAAGGCGAATCGGACGCGCGTATCGCCGATCTTGACCCTGCCGGTCAAACCACCCTCACAGAGACAGTTGCCGCGAAGGACGACGCGCTCCTGGAGCGATATCTGAACGAGGCGCCGATTTCACGAGCAGAGATCGAGAAGGTGATTGCGGCTTGCACGGCGAAGCGAGAGCTGTTTCCCACACTCTGTGGCGTGGCCAAGAACATGATCGGAACGAAAGAACTGCTGGGGAAGATCGTGGCCTGGTTCCCCGATGCGCATGCCGACGACTCGCGACCGCCGTCCGGAGTGGTGTTCAAGCTCGACCACGATTCGAAACTCGGGCGCATCGCCGGCGTTCGTCTCTATGCGGGACGACTCCAGAACAGGGATGTTATTCGGAATGTTACGGCAGACCGCGACGAGAAGATTACGCAGATCAAGAAATCCTTTCTCAATCGATATGTGGACACGGGCTTCCTCTCCGCCGGCGACATCGGTTTCTTCTGCGGGATGCCCGAGGCGAGGATCGGAGACATCCTGGGCGACCCGGGTCCCATCCCCGGATCCTGCGAACTCGGAGAGCCCCTGCTTTCGGTACAGGCTATCCCGGTAGACGATGCGGATCACGCCAGGCTGGCCGAGGCGTTGCAGCAGTTGTCGAGCGAAGACCCACATCTCAACTTCACGTGGTTCGAAGATGAACGCGAACTGCACGTGAAGATCATGGGCGCAATTCAGGCGGAGATATTGAAGGAGATGCTCGATTCGCGCTTTGGCATCAGCGTGCGGTTCAATGATCCGATGGTCATTTATAAGGAGACGCCTGCTTCGGTCGGATACGGCATCGAGCGCTACACGATGCCGAAGCCGTGTTGGGCTATCGTGAAGTATCGAATTGAACCGGGTGAGCCGGGAAGCGGTGTTGTATATACGTCTCAGGTGGGCGTCAACGACATCAAGGCACGATTTCAGAAGGAGATCGAACGATCGATCGCGGGCGCGCTCAGGCAGGGAATCAAGGGATGGGAAGTCACCGATCTGAAGATCACCCTGGTGGAGGGGAGCGATCACGTTCTGCACAGCCGCGCGGGCAATTTCAAACTTGCAACGAATATCGCCGTGTTGAAAGGGCTGACCGGGACCGGGTCCATTCTGCTCGAACCGATATTGGCGTTCAAAATCTCGGTGCCCGAGGCCTGCGTTGGAAAGATCACGTCGGATATCATAAACGCGCGCGGCGCCTTCGATCCCGTTGAAGCTGACGGACGTGCGTTATCGGTTACAGGACGAATACCCCTGGCGACTTCGATGGACTTTCCGATCCGGCTGAACTCGTTGACACGCGGAACGGCGAAGTTCTCCTTCAAGTACGACGGATATGAGCCCTGCCCGCCAGGTGAGGGAATCGTGCGGCCCTTCAAAGGGATATCGCCGCTGGATCGGGCGAAGTATATCCTGAAGATGCGCGGGGCGGTAACGGAAGCAGTCTGAATCTATAGCCAGGAGATAGTGGAGGCGCCCCAAAGTCCTTGACCACCGGTAAGCCGGTGTCAAATTGACATCGCGGTCTGACGCGACGACTTTGCATTTGTAGGGACAACCCTTGTGGTTGTCCGCCTTGCCTTGTTTCCGGTTTTCCCTTGGTGTCCTTTGTGTCTTCGTGCCTTCGTGTGATCCGATTTTGGACTGCAAATGGGCGACCGGCCGGTAGCCCCTACACAATCATGTGTTCTCGAATTGAATTCGGCAGGCCG
>CAZKDZ010000274.1:0-11225 GCA_964551635.1 uncultured bacterium
TCTGCGAGCGATGATTCGGTCAGACCCAGCCCGCGCCTGGCCTTTCCGACGATATCTCCGAAAAAATCCTCGAGTGTGTCGTACGCCACTTGTCCTCCCTCGTTCACAGGTCGTCCGCGATCGGTATGGTCGCTCACAGGACCATCTGATCTATATATATGATGTATACGGGCGAGATTGTCAATTGTTTTCGGCCTTAATTACTCTTGGCTTCGAGCCGACGACGAAGGCCGCGGTGGTCGTATGTCACGGTCATTTATCGTTGCAATACGGATCGTTCATGTATAAATTCACCGCGAATCGGATAACGCCGGGAAATCTTCCGACAGCACAAGTGAGGTCGTATCGCGTTGCCGAATGACAAGGGATCCGCCAACCCGAAAAAAGCTGCCGGTGAACGGGCCGCCGAACAGGCGGAAGACGGCATGATCGTCGGTCTGGGGACCGGATCCACCGCTTTCTATGCGATCCGAAAGTTGGGCGAGCGTGTACGGGAGGGCCTGCGGATTCGAGGTATCCCAACGTCTGAGCAGTCCAGGAATCAGGCGGAGAGCGAAGGCATTCCCCTTATCGATTTCTCCGATGCCACCCGGATTGACCTGACGATAGACGGCGCGGACGAGATCGATTCCGCCTTCAACCTGATCAAGGGCGGCGGCGGCGCGCTGTTTCGTGAAAAACTCGTGGCCGCGGCCAGCCTTAGGGAGATCATTGTTGCCGACGAATCCAAACTCAAGGAGCGCCTCGGGGCGTTCCCGCTGCCCGTGGAAGTGGTCCCCTTCGGCTGGCAGTTCGTTCGACTGAAACTCGAGGCTCTCGGGTGCCGGGCAACGCTGCGGATCCGCGAAGACCGGACTTTCGTCACGGACAATGGCAACCACATTCTGGACTGCGCCTTCGGCGCCATCGAAGAGCCCGGGGATCTGGAACGGCGTATCGCCGCGATTTGCGGCGTCGTTGAGTCCGGCCTCTTCGTCGGCCTGGCTCACCACATCGTGATCGGCAAGGCCGACGGCAGCATCGAAGAGCGATACAGACCGAAATGCGGGGTAGACGTAAGACGTAAGACGTGAGAGATTGTATGCCATTTAATGTCTCGGCTCAGGCCGTAGGCAAGCAGGAGGAACCTATCGGGCAAGGACTTCTTCTACCGTCTAACTTCGGGAAGACGGTAGAGGTGAGACGGTAGAGGAAAATCCTTGCCACTTGATGCGGCGCCAAGTCAAAGTAAGGATAGAGCCGGAACACGATGGTCGAACTCAGCCACATTACGTTACTGCCAGGATAGACAGAAAGTATTTCAAATTGACCGGTGCCGATTGCGTAGAAATCGTCGTTACGGTTAACAGACCGAACGGGCACCCACATCATCTCCCGTCTCCCGTCTTACCTCTCCCCGCTTCAAGGAACACAGCAACACGCCAGACGAAAAACTGTCCATAGTAAGGGTATTCAATGAGCATCTTCATCGACAGCGAAACTCGGGTTGTAGTACAGGCGATAACCGGCAACGAAGGATCCTTCCACACGCGACAGATGCTGGACTACGGCACGCGGATCGTCGCGGGCGTTACGCCGGGAAGGGCCGGGCATCGAGTCGAAGGGGTACCGGTCTTCAATACGGTTTCCGATGCGGTCGACGCCACGGGGGCGGACGCTTCGATCGTATTCGTCCCGGCGGCGTTCTCCGCGGACGCGATCATGGAAGCCGCGGAGGCCGGAGTGCGCCTGGTCGTGTGTATCAGCGAAGGCATCCCGGTCCTGGATATGATAAAGGTCGAACACTACCTTGGCTCGCGCTCCACCCGGCTCATCGGCCCCAACTGTCCGGGGGTCATCTCTCCCGGAAAATGCAAAATAGGAATCATGCCCGCCGATATTCACAAATGCGGCAACGTGGGTGTCATTTCCCGCAGCGGAACGCTGACGTACGAGGCGGTTGCCCAACTGACCGCGCTGGGCATCGGACAGTCCACGTGCGTGGGAATTGGGGGCGACCCCGTCATCGGTACGAGCTTTATAGACTGTCTGGATGCGTTCGGACAGGATCCCCAGACCGAATGCGTCGTGATGATCGGCGAGATCGGCGGCTCGGCCGAAGAACAGGCGGCGGATTACGTGAGAACTTCCTTTCCGAAGCCCGTGGTCGGCTTCATTGCCGGCCAGACAGCGCCTCCTGGCAGGCGCATGGGTCACGCCGGCGCGATCATATCGGGCGGCAGGGGCACGGCCGAAGAAAAGGTGGCGGCCCTGGAGGCCGCGGGTATTCGAGTCTGCAGCAGTCCCGCGGACATCGGCGAAACAGTGCTCGAAGCGCTCGGCGCGAATCCCGGTCGGAGCCCGGCCCGGACGGCCTGAATTCCACGATGGATTCCGGACGTTTCGCGCCCCGGCGACGCGGGCGATTATGGTGGCGCGCCTGTCGCGAATGCGGATGAAATTACCGGTAACAAAAGTATTGACATTTGAGAAAACCTTATATATCTTCTGTCGATACCCTGCGGTTGTGCACTTGATTACAAATCGATGCGATCCACCGGTGGGCTTATGTCAAATTGCTACCGCGTAGTCGTTTATTATAGACACAACAGGTTGGAAGCAGGAGTGCGTTAACGGGGCGCTTCCGGTATCCGGACAGCATTGCCCTTTTTTTATTCTTGAGAGGGGGTGAGGAATCCAGCAGACTGCGGGGATTTTTGCAGGTTTTTTGCCGGGTAATTTCTGTTTCGGAGCAGTTTGCAGGTGTAAGGCAGTGTGGAGGGGATAGGTCATCTTCCTAATAAGGAGGTGTTTATGAAGGTGTTCAGGGTTGTTGGCCTGTTGATTCTCGTATTTTCGATATCAGCGTGGCCTGCAGTTGCCCAGGAAGGGAGTTGGGGAGTCGGCGTGTTTGCGAATTACAACGTGCCGGTCTTCGGTCTGGGCGAGTGGTACGACAACGATTCCAAGTTCGGGCTGAACGCAGCCTACGTGCCTGCGTCGAACGTCACTGTGGAACTCGAGTTTCACAGCGGCAACTTCAGCGACGGGAGCCTGCTGACCCGCACGTTCACCTGGACCGACGGCAACGATTACACCAGCCCGAACGCGTCCAGCAATATGAGTCTGAACAGTCTGCTGGTAAACGCCCTCGTCAGGCTGCGGCAGATCGGGCAGCCGTTCTCCGCCAGCAGTTTCGCCCCGTACGTCGCTGTGGGCGGCGGCTTCTACCGGTACAGGAATGACGTCAGCGGGTTGCTGTGGCCCGGGCAGACCGGCGACCTGGTTCTTGAGCTGGAACCGTTCAGCGACGAGCGGTACGCACTTGGGATTAACGCCGGTCTGGGTGTCGAAGCTTTCGTGGTCGACAACGTGGCCGTGGACCTTCGCGCCCGGTACAACATGATGATTGGGGATCTTCGGGGTCTGGAAGACTGGCAGCTTTCCGAAACCTTCCCCCTGCAGATGCTGGACTTCGGAGCCGGGGTTAAGTTCTACTTCAGCGGGAAATAACCGCGGAATTTTTTCGGAGGAGGTATTAAGATGAATAGATGGAAGTTGTTTGTGGCGTTGCCGGTCGCGTTCTTTTTGCTGGTCGGTCTCACCGCCGACGGGTTTGCGGGCCAGACCGGTAAACTGACCGGACGCGTGATGGATGCGGCGTCCGGCGAACCGCTGCCGGGCGTGAACGTCGTGATCGAAGGCACGCGCAGGGGCGCCCAGTCGGACGCGGACGGATACTACCTTGTCATTTCCGTCGACCCCGGCAACATTACGCTGGTCGCGTCGATGGTCGGCTACAACGCCGTTACCAAGACGGACGTGCGGATCCAGGCCGACTTTACCACCACCGTCGATTTCCAGTTGAAAGAGACGGCGCTCGAAGCCGAAGAACTCGTGGTCACGGCGGAACGCCCGCCGGTGGAGCCTGACAAGACCACCAGTCACTACGTGATGAGCGCCGAGCAACTGGAATCGCTGCCGATGGCCCGGTCGGTCACCGACCTGGTTACATTGAATCCGGGCGTGCAACTCACCAACGCCAACGTTATCCGTGGCGGAGACTCCAAAGACGGCATCCTGATGGTGGACGGCATTGTTCTGCCGAACAACGACGGATACGGCCGGCAGTTCACGGGACCTTCCAAGACCGCCGTTCAGGAAATCACGGTGATTTCGGGCGGCGCGAGCGCCGAATACGGCAACCTGGAATCCGGCGCGGTCTCCATCATCACGAAAGACGGCGGCCGCGACTTCCGCGGCTGGGGTGATCTCCGTTATACACCCCCAAGCCAGAAGCACTGGGGCGCAAACCTGTACGAGAGCGCGTATCACCGTGACAGGCTCAAGTGGGACGACCGTGAGTGGCGCGCGGAAACGGTGATTCTGAGCGACGGCGAGGATGGCGTTCCGGGCACGCCCGACGACGAGGTGGGCCTTGCGCACAGGGCCATAGAATACACCGACGTCAAGGGGTACTATATTGAAGGCGGCATTTCGGGGCCGATGGGCGACCAGGCCAGTTTCTTCGCAAGCGCCAGGTGGACCCGGCAGCCCACGGACGTGCTGAACACGTCCGTTCGCAACGCCACCTTCGATCCGAGTCTTGGCGCCACCAGCCTGACCAGCGTGATGTCCGGCGGTTTTCCCACGCTGTCCACGCCGCTGGATTTCCGCGGCAACGCCAAGCTGACGTTCCGTCCCGGCGCCGACGCCAAAGTGAGCATCGGCCAGATCTATTCCACGGCTGAATATTACAACAGGGGAACGAACACCCAGCGCGACAGGGCGTCCAACGGTCAGAACATCTTTCTGCCGGAGGGGTCCGGCGCCGGCGGACGGGTTGTGACCGACCGGGTCACCTATGCATCGCTGACGCACACGGTTTCGCCCAAAACGTTCTACGAGGCCAGGGTGTCATTCTATACAACGCTGGAAGATACCCAGGACACGAAGTGGCCGAGAGACCAGTTCGGGTTCCCCACAACTTTATTCGGCGAGAAGGACCTCGACGGCTGGTTCAATGTAAGGCCCGCCAATGTCGCGAACTACACCATTGCGGACCGGAGCCGGTTGAACCTCAAGCTGGACGTGTCGTCCCAGGTTACCAAGGGACACTTCGTCAAGGGCGGGATGGATCTCACCCGCTTCAGCATCTACTATCTCAACTACAATGCGCCGAACCCGAGCCAGCGGATTGTAGACTTTATCACCCACTCGGGTAATCTGCCCGACGTGAAAGCCCCCATCAATCCCATTCAGATCGGATTCTATCTGCAGGACAAGATGGAGTTCGAGGGGATGGTGATGAACGCGGGCATCCGGTTCGACGCGCTATACACCAACCACCGGTTCTACAATGTCTCGCAGCTTCAGACGCCGCAGAACCGCTGGCTCATCAAACACGTGGATATGGTCACGGTCGACCCGCAGTGGGCGACCCAGTTCAGCCCGCGTTTCGGGATCTCCCATCCCATCACGCAGCGGTCGGCCTTCCACTTCACGGCCGGTCTTTACGCCAAGGTGCCCGACCTGTTCGAGTACTTCCGCGAGCAGTGGCGGGCGAACGGCCCCGACGCCCACGTGGCGTGGGACGCGTTCCAGGGTCTGCACGGGCAGGTCCGCATGGCGAACCCCTACGTTTCCCTCACGCGCACCCGGGCTTACGAGGCGGGCGCCGACTGGAACTTCGTTGCCGACTATACGGCCGGTATAGCGGCCTATTACAAGAGCGCGATCGGCAAGATATCGTCGGGAAGCCGGTACTGGTACGAGCCGCAGCGCCCAACCTGGGTCTGGGGCCGCAAGCCCAGTTCATACCAGGACATGAGAGGCTTGGAGTTGCACGTGCGCAAGGGCTTCAGTCACTACTTTTCGTTCAACGCGGCCATCAACTTCGGCTGGGCGTCCACGGCGCGCGTTGGCTCCAATGCCACGATGTTCTACCCGGATTCCTCGTACGTGATGAATCCCGATCAGTACCACGATTGGGAATGGAACGGGTCTGCGTACGTGCGAAAGGATTTCTCTCTGGAAGAGCGTATGAAACTTGCCACGAGGGTGGCAAGCTGGTGGCGGGGCAGGGCCAGAGGCATTACCAACAGCTATCAGTTCGTGATCTTCGAGTTCATGGATATTCAGAAGGCGTACGATGCGCCGGCCAATATGAACGGAGTGTGGCAGCCCACATACGGCGGCGGCCGGCTGTTCAACCCGAAAGGGTCCGACCTTCGCGTCCAGTCCAGCCTCTCGCTGTTCCTGGATACGCCCATGGACTTCGGTCCCGGGCTGCGACAGTTCCACGCGGTGGGCGGATTGCGCGCCAACATGGTCTGGCGGATTTCAAGCGGCAGTCCCATCTGGTACACCCCACCAGGGAAGCAGCCGGAACTCCGCCACAGGCCCATCCGGACCTGGACCGACCTGCAGGTTGAGAAGACCCTCGTGGAGGGCGGGCAGCGGAACGCCGTGTTCTACGTGGAGATCTTCAACCTGTTCAACCAGCAGGACAGCCCCGTCGGCGGTTCCTATCCCGACTTCGTCCGGTGGGGTCTGAACGTCCCCAGGCCGAACGACCAGGACTACCTTACCTACGGGGATTACAACGAGTTGACCCGGTACTACGGCAAGCCGCGCGAGGTGGGCGTGGGACTCAAAGTCAACTTCTAATCGTGTTGGCATAACCGGGGGGCGGGGTTTGCCCGTCCCCCTTTAATCGAAAGGGAGAAGCAAGTATGAAACCAGGCATCAAGCTTGTGGCGCTTGTGTGCGGCTTGCTCCTGCCGGTGGGCGCCTGGGCGGTAGACCAGAGCGACACCCCGAGGCTTTCCACCAGCCGAGGTCACCTCCAGATCAGCTGGAACTCGGACGGCACCATGGGCGGCTGGAATCTGGGAAGCGGGCAGACGGGAGAGCCGGATATGTTCTGGTATCCCGGCTGGGCGAACATCCCCAGCAGCAACGCCAGCTCCAACTATACCCGCCGGGGCGGCAACGCAGTCGGTTTCGGCACGTGGATCATGGTGGTGGGGCCAGGCGGCGTGGATGCGGCCTGGACCGGCCCCAGGGGCAAGAGCCCCGATATCACACCGCTTGTCTACGACCCGTCCAGCGGGCCGGAAGCGCACCTCGGCGCGGCCACGGAATGGGAGCAGGGACGTTCCGGATCCTTCTCGCCGGCAAGCAACTACTGGCCGGGCGCGAACGTGCCCGATGAAAATGACGTCAGCGCGCCGCCCAGACTCATCAGTAACTACTCTCCCGGGGAATACACGCCGGACGACGCGTTTGCGGAAGAGATTCTGGTCGCCAAGTGGACGAACAAGTTCGGCATCACGATCACACGGAAGGTCCACAACTGGTCCCACCAGATGTTCGACGATTTCGTCATTGCGGAATTTACACTGGAAAACACCGGCGGCGAGCGGCACAATGAAGTGTACCTGCCGCTGGTGGCCACGTGGAAGATCAACGAAACAGCCGACAACAACCGCGGCGGCGGCCGCTGGTGGCGGTGGCTGGACGACGGTCTCGACGACCACTTCCGTTACACGGAGGCGGGAAACTACGTGGACGGCGGCCCCGGCGGACCGGTTGCCATCAGCGCGGCCAGGGCGCAGGGGCTCAAGCTGAGCTACCAGTTCGACGGCGACAGCCCGTTCAAGGCCTGGGAGGATACAGGCGACCCGTGGATCAAGGATATCGAAACGTCCGACCTGAAGGAAATGGCCTTCCCCGACGGCAAGCTGGCCTCCCACTCGTTCGTGGGCATGGCGCCGGTTGCGTTCGCGGACAGCCCGGACGACCCGAGACACGCATTCAATATGCACGACGCGGGTCAGTACGTGCAGCCCACCGGGGACCAGCCGTCCTATCAGGGCTGGTGGAACGTGCGCACGACCGCCGACTACGACGAGCCCGTCCTTGAAGGGGAGACCCCGGCGGAGGCGTTCGCCAAGTTGACCGCGACGTCCGCACAGGACAACCCCACCGACGTGGGCGGGTTCACGAACGCGCAGGTGTACGGCCCGTGGGCATTGGGCCCGGGCGACAAGGCCAAGGTCGTGGTGGCATACGTGGCCGGCTCCGGCGCGGAGTATGCCGGTCCCGGCAAGAGCCCCATCGACATCTGGCAGTGGTCGCTCACCGCCGACAAGGCCAGTTACCTCCAGGGGGAGCAGGCGATCGTAGAGCACCTGGAGCACGCGCTGTTCGCCTATCAGAGCGGCTTTGACATTCCGGATTCGCCGCCCGACGTCGACGTTTACGTGAAGAGCGACGAGAACGCCAAGGTGAAGCTGTTCTGGGCCGCCGAAGCCCAGGGCGCCATTCATCCCGATTACGGCGCTGCCGACGTGGCCGGATTCCGGATCTATCGGGGGCTGCGTGGAACGCTTACGGCCACCGGCCCGTTTTCGCTCGTTGGAAACGTCCCCGTGGGCGGGCCGTTGCCGGCGGGTGTCACGTACGATGCGGGCGCCGACTGGCCCGTTGCCGCCGCGGAGGGCAACGAAAACACGGCGGTAGGGCTGGCGAACCAGGCCAGCGACGGCCGGCGTGCCGACCGTCCCGGAATGTACGGCTGGTCCGATGCGAGTTCCAATGCCGGATTCTTCTATTACTACAGCATTCGGGCTTACCAGCAGCCGCATAACGACTGGATGAACAACGATGGAACCAAGACCTTTGCGGACCTCCCGCCCAGGGTGCAGAAGTTCCTCCAGAACGGGCAGGAGGGACCATTCTCCAACTTCCTCCAGGTCAACCGCGGATCGCCGGTGCTTCCGTACGTGGCGGCCGCGGACGCGCTGGAACGTGATATCGTTGTGGTGCCGAATCCCTACATGGCCAACGGAACCAACGAGTACGGCGGCGGCCTGAAGATCCGGTTCGTGAACGTGCCGTCCAACTCGTTCATTTATATCTTCAACACAGCCGGGCAGCTGATACAGGTCCTGCGCCAGAAGGGCATTTCTTCCAGCGAGACCAGCTGGACCGGCCGTCCGTATTCCACCATCCGGGCGCTTGTGGGTCCGGGAATCTATTTCTATGCCGTGCATGGCGTTGAAGGATCAGCCGGCGCCGGAAAGATCAAGACCGGCACGTTTGTCGTGATCCGTTAACGAACCTCGCGACGTTTAAGGAGAATTGTTATGAAAAAAGGATGGTACATCTTGGGATTGGCCCTCGTGACCGTCGCTCTCCTGTCCGTGACGCCGGCGTGGGCGGTTGAGCAGCCGGCGCCCGGCACCGGATCGCGCGACGGGGCGTTGATCGATCCGAAGATGGAGAACGTAGACAAGGCCTGGGGTCTCTGGGTCGAACGTGTGGGACTTTCCGAATTTCCGTTCCTGAAAATCGGCCAGGGCGCGCGCGCTGAGGCGATGGGCGGCGCTTATACCGCCATCTCTGACGACATCACGTCCGCGTTCTGGAATGCCGCGGGCCTGGGGCACGTCGAAAACGTGGCCTATACCCTGAACTACACCCGCTGGCTGGCCAATTCCTCACTGGTTTCCGGGGCGCTGGCGTTCAACGCCGGATTCGGAATTATCGGGTTCACGGTCACCAGCTTCGCGGCCGAAGAATTCGAGGTTACCACGCCCACGGCTCCCTGGGGTACCGGGACCATGGCGCAGGTGGGCGATATCGCCCTCGGTGCGGTTTTCGCGAAGAAGATGACCGACAAATTTATGCTGGGCGGTCAGATTCGCTGGATCCAGGAAGATCTTTACCTGGAGAAAGTTTCCACACTGGATTACAGCATCGGCACTCACTTCTACACCGGGTACCGGAGCAGCAGGATTGCCATGAGTTTCCGGAACCTGGGCCCAAACGTCAAAGTGACGGAAGGCGGTTTCACGGCGGCGATGCCCACCACCTACTCCCTCGGCGGAGCGATGGAGATATTCGGACAGAAGGGTGACCCCGGATACTTCACGCTCTCGCTCGAGCACGAGTTCGTGACGGACTTCCGGCCCATCACCCGCGTGGGCGGGGAACTTTGGCTGGAAAATACGCTGGCCCTTCGGGCGGGTTACCGGACGCATACGGCCCTGGAAAGCTGGAGCGTCGGCGCCGGTCTGAAGCACGAACTGCCGGGAGGTCAACTGATCACCGTGGACCTCTCCTATCACAACGCGGATCTGGGCATATTCGATCCACCGTTGCGTCTTTCCGTAGGCGGAACGTTCTAGGGAACTGGCGCGCGTTAGACAAAAGGGGGGCGGTCCGCTGGATCGTCCTCCTTTTCTTATTGTGAGAAGAAGGAAAATCCCAAAAGCGGGTAGACGGGAGAGGGTAGAGAACCACACGACACCCCACCACCTGGTGAGACGTAAGCCGGGAGAGGGTAGAGATCGCATGCCGTGTAAGGTTTCCTGTCGGGCCAAAAGCGAGCCGGAGGAACATATTGGCAAGGGCTTCTTCTACCGTCTCACCTCTACCGTCTCCCCTTATTCATTCGACCGTCTTACGTCTCCCCGCCTTTGTGATTATCTGCAACCAATTTCACCTGCGGGCATTCAAGTATAAACGTTGATTCGAAATTATGCCGGGACCTGAATGTCGAATATTCACAGAAGGACAATGGCGAATAGACGTCAAAGTTCCGGATACTTGAGACCACTGGACGTGAACGGTAGTTCATCCATTTGTACGACCTCGATGCCCCGCTTTTGAGCCGATACCTTCTGTGCCTTTTGTGCTTTTTGTGGTAAATTGTAGCAGCAGGAAAGTTTAGACGGCCGTACCTCTGGCTTCCGGCGTGCGGTCTGAGGCGTTTTCACAAACCCGATACGAGGAAGATAGAAATGTCCCGAATTCTACCGCGGACCGTGGTTCCCTGGCTTTCCGGGTTGGCCCTTTTCCTGGCTGGAGGCCCAGCCGAAGGCACAGAAGAAATGGCAACGCAAGCGGTCGCTGACACGACCGTCGTCTCTGCGCCGGATCGGGAGGTACAGCGGGCCGTGCGGGCGTACTGGCCTCAAATTATCGCGGACCCCGCCGGCCAGGATACACGGATTGGCTACGCACGGCTACTGGAAACGGACCTGGCGGGCGCCAGAGAGGCGTTTCAGTCGGCGCTGTCTCAAAACGACAGGTTCGCGCCCGCTCATTTCGGCATGGCGCTGTCGTCCTACCGATCGGGGACGGCGGAGGGAGAAAAAGGGAGGTATTCCGAGCAGACAATCTACCATGCCACGCGGGCAGCCGCGCTTTCGCCCGGATTCGAACTGGTCCATCGG
>CAZKDZ010000275.1:0-4566 GCA_964551635.1 uncultured bacterium
CGTATCCTGCCGGCATCTCGAAACGCGGCCACCTGGTACGGCATGCTGTATTTCAGGTCGCGATAGGGATCCACGAATCGCTGCGGCGTGCGATCGAGGACCCATTCTCCATAGGGAAAAACCATAGAACTGACGTCAAAATGCCACCCGTCCAGCCCATTCCAGTTTCTGAAGCGAAAGGAAAAGCCTTCATACGCCCACAGTTCGGTGTGCAGCTGAACGGCTATTCCCCGCTGGGCGACCTCGACCTCGGGACGCGTTACATTCCGGCTGAGCGGTTCTCCGTATTTGATGTAGACCCGGCCCATTTCCGTCTGCCACCCCGCAATTCCCTGCCTCGGCTTGCCGAACCGAAGATTGGCATAGGCCACCCGGCGATAGTGCTCCATTCTCCGTTCGTTCCTTTCCGTCAGCAGCAGCGGGTCCTGCTTGCGCCAGAACCGTTCCCGCGCGGAAGTGTCCACCCACTCGCCTCCGGCCTCCTGAGCCTGCGAATCCGCTTCGGCTACGCGTACCCGTTCCTCGTCGTCAGCGACGGTCTCCAGCGACTCGATGATCGAACGTTCCTCCAGGTCCATCCTGTCGAGCGCCCTGAGATAAAAATCCCATGCCTTTTCCGGATATCCGCCGGTGTGGTAGCCCAAGCCGACGAACCACGATGCGTCCTTGTCCGCGGGATAGGCCTTCAAGAGCGAGTTGGCGACGTTGACCAGCGCCCTTCCCGCGGCATCGGGAGCGGATCTCATATCCTCCATATAGACCAGGCCCAATTGGTAGTAGGCGTCCTTGAATCCCGGATCGTATCGGATGCTCTGCCCGAGATACCGGATCGCCAGCTCTCGATATTCCCGGGCGAAATGCCGCCACTCCAGCATCACGCTATGGCTTTCTCCCTCCATATCGATCATGTTCCAGTATTTCATAAAGTCCTTTACATAGTAAACCCCAAGGCCGAATGCCGCCCGGGCGTTTCGCGGATCCCGCGCGAGGACCTCCTCATATTGTCTTTTCGCATTCGACAGGAACCCCTGCGTCCACAGGAGATCGCCCAGCAGCACCCGATGTTCCCCGTTTTCCGGATCCAGGCGGATTGCGCGGCGCAGGTATTTCTCGGCATTGCTCCTGGCAAGAGGGGTATTCGTGGACATGTGCAGCCTGGCGATTTCCACGTGCGCCGGAACGTGATTTTCATCCGCCGCCAGCACGTCGGTCAATGCACGAATACTCTCCGCGGTCGAGACCCGTCCCAGCCGTTCGACCGCAATCCGGAACCGTTCTTCGGCCGTCCTCAGGTCGCTCTCGGACGCGAAAGCGCCGCTGCACCAGGCAAGCGCTCCGGCGACCAGGCAAGCTGTCCCACGTCTGATCTTCACGTCCAATCCTCTGGTACGTATAGTGGCTTCAATTCGCAATTTTGTACGGGTCTGACCCGGACAACGGAAACCAGGTTGACATCGGTCGGTGTTTGTAGCAACGCATGTCATTCTGAGCGGAGTCGAAGCATCTTTCGCCGCGTCCGTCCCGCGCTGGAGGCGGACGTGCTGCCTCTCAGGTATCGACACGTAAAAACCGCACGGGGATGAACCGATGCTGCAGTAGATCCTTCGTCGGCCTGGGGGGCCTCCTCTGGATGACAGATGAAAGCCACGTGCATGACAATCGTAAATCATGCCATTCTGAGCGCGCTGGCCTCCTCAGGATGACAGTCGTTGCAACGGTAGGACCGGCTTGTTTCGCCAATGGCTGTGGACGATTTTTCCAGCCGTTTATTTCGCGTATTTTCGCAGTTTTCGTTGTAAATCAAATCCGTTTTGGGCAGGTGTGATTGCGGGCAATTTAGCGGGGTACTTAATTGCAAATTAAGGTCAATATCCACGCTTGAAGATTTCAGCCACCCACACCTGGCCCCGCTCACGCGTCACGGCGATGCCGATATGCGTCAGCCGCGGATCTAGAATGTTCCGCCTGTGCTCGGCGCTCAGCATCAGGTGCCAGTGCGCTTCCTCCAGCGAAGGCGCGGTCGCCAAATTTTCCAGAGCGACCTCAAATGGAATATTCAGTCGTTCCAGGCGGCTCGTAAGGTTTCCGTACATGGGCGAACGGTGCGAGACCGAGCCGTATGCGAGCATGTCCATCAGATGGGACGCCGCAGCATAGGCCAGTTCGTCGTCCCACTTCAATCTCATGCGGCCCTTCCCGGCGCGCACCTGGTTTACAAGCTCCGTCAGCCGACGGCCCGCGGCCGCGTCGCCCGGATACAGCGCGACCTCGATTGCAGGCTTCACCAGGGGCGGCGGATTGCCGACCTTCAACATGCGGTCTTCCAGCATAACAGGATCGCCGTTTTCCAGTTTCCCCTGGATCTGCAGACGGTAGTTTCCCGGTTGGCGGATCTGCAGAAACCCGGAAAACCGTCCTTCCTGGTGCTTCGTCGACATATCCAGCACGTCCCCGTCCGGAAGCGCGAAAACCGCCATAGACAGCGATTTCACGACGTCGCCCACCGTTCCCTGGATGGATGCTTCCATGCCGGGTGAGATTCGTTCCGGTACGCGATCCAGCCCGATCAGATCGCGCCGGATCGAGCCTCGGTAGCGGTAGGGCTCTACGAATTGCTTTGTGGCTGTACTGTCGGGGCGCACCTCGATGCGATTGCCCTCGCCGTCCGTAACGACGTATCGATCCGGCGTCAGAAATTCGAGCCGCACGCCCGACGTATCGGTCTGCACGATCCTGCCGTCGGGGAATTCCTCGATCACCGTGCCATCCGCAAGCCGGGCGACGCGTACGCCGTCGGGACGTCGAACCGTTTGGGAACCGTCAGAGTACTTGGTGCGGCGCGACCCGTCCGCGAATACCTCCAACGTCTCCCCCGATCGGTTTTTCTGTATCTTTCGTCCATCCGGAAACTGTTCAATCGTTGAACCGTCGTTCATCCGCGTAAACTGACGGCCGTCCGCGAAGACCCGTATCCGGTGTCCCTCGGCGGTTATTGCAACGACACTTCCATCCGGATAACGCGTCTCTCGCGACCCACCGGGCGCATCGATCTCCACTTTTCCGCCGGGGTGTTGCACGTGCAGTGTCCCATCGGAAAATACCGTTCTCTCGACACCGTCAGGATGCACCGTACGTACGGTCCCGCTGGCAAACCGGTGTTCCCGCCTGCCATCGGGAAATATCGTCATCCGGTTCCCCGACGCGTGCCGCCATTCCTCGCGCCCGTCTCCGTACACACGGCGCCGGTTGCCATCGGCGTCTTCGGTCACCATACGGCCGTCCGGATACGTTGTCCTTACGCCGCCCAGCGCGTCTTCAATTCGGACCGAACCATCCGGAAACCGGGTTTCCCGCGTGTTATTGGGAAACTGCATCTCAACTCGTCCGTTCGCATGGCGCCACCGCTGCCTTCCGTCCGGAAACGTCGTCCATACCCGGCCGTCACCGTAGTGCCGTTTCCTCAGGCCGCCACCGGGATGCGATGCGTTTTTCGGCCGGAGCCAGACCCCGGCCTGGACGCGAAAATGGCCGTCCGGCGGCATGTAAGTACGATCTCCCGCCCTGAACGCCGACGCCCTGAACATGTAGCGGTGCAGCGCCGCGGCGTCTTCAAGCGTCTCGCGGTCCGCTACCTGCGGTCCAGTCACAGGGGAAATCGAATTGTACCGGCCAGGATGCATTGTCAGGTAAAGGTATTGAAACGGACCTGCCACGTTCCCGGTAGCCTTCCGGATCACATCGCCGTTCCCGAAAAACACCGCCGCCACCACACCACGCGGCGTCGTTCCGAGCGCCGCTTTGCCATGCTCCATTTGATAGATGTGGTCCTTCCATTCGAGACGCAGGTTCCTCACCGCCGTCACCGTATCGAATCGGACCCGATACGTTTTTTGGGGTACGGCAATCAGGTCGCCCGGCAATGGGGACGGGGCGTCTTCCGCCAGCCATTTCAGAAGGTTGCCTTGCCCTCCGACCACGACGCTGTCCCCCGTCTCACGGACCAGAGTGACGAGGCCCGTGTCCGCTTCGGCCAGGTACCCGCCTGACTCCGCGACGTAATTCGCGAGGGACCAGCCCGCGCGGTAGCCGATGTCGCCTGGCCGGTTTACCGCACCCGACACGGTCACGGTTTCCGGTGGCGAACACGCGGCGAGGTTCAGCATGAGCAGGATGACCATACAATTCTGGATTTGGCGTCTCATGAATGAATCCGTCCGCGATCGGGCAAAGACTGCGAGGTAAAAACGAAAATCAACTCACACGAAGGCACAAAGGCACAAAGGAAAAAACAGCAGATTTCAGGTCATGGTAGGGGCGACCGGCCGGTCGCCCCTACATATGCCTGGTCTGCACGTCGCTCTACCCGCAACGCCCGTCAATGTCTATAGACACAGGTCCTTCGATATCGGTTCAGAAAATCTGCCGATGGCTCCCAGGAAGCGGTAGGAGGGAGACGTGAGCCGGGAGAAGAAGCCCTTGCCCGATCGGTTCCTCCTGCTTGCCTCCGGCCTGAGTTGAAACATAACAGGCAGACGATGTCTACCCCCTTGCGTCTTACGTCCACCC
>CAZKDZ010000276.1:0-3329 GCA_964551635.1 uncultured bacterium
TCGTAGACCTGCCGGGAACCTACAGCCTCGCCGCTCACGCCCCGGATGAAATGATCGTTGCGGACGTACTGCTGGGGCGCATACCTCGCGAACGCGGGATTGACGCCGTTCTTGCGATTGTCGACGCCTCGAATCTCTACAGAAACCTTTACCTGGTCTCGCAGGTACTCGAACTCGGCCTGCCCGCGGTCGTTGCGCTGAATATGTCGGACGTGGCGGATGCGCGGGGCATACGCATAGACGTCGACCGGCTCTCCGGGTGCCTGGGGGTGCCGGTGGTCAGGGTATGTGCGAATCGGCGACAGGGTCTGGGAGACCTGCGCCGGGAACTGCGACGGCTGTTGCCTGGAGAGCAGCACACGGGGTTGTCGCTGCTGTCTGGATTTCCCGACGGATTTCCTGCAGCGGTCGATTCGGTCGCGTCGGAGTTGCAGTCGCAAAATGCAGGAAGCGCGTCCATGCGCCGCGCGGAGGCGTTGAGAGCGATCGTCGACGAAGGAGGATACGCGGAACGCCGGCTGATTGAGACACGCGGTGACGGTCTCCGGATGAAACTCGCGGACGCCAGGGACAGGTTTCCCGCGGCATCAGGTTTGTCAGCGCTTGAATCGGAGGTCAGGTACAAATGGATCAGGCGAGTGCTTGCGCAAAGTGTATCTCAACCCGAGGATCTGCAGAAAACGCACTCGGACCGCATCGACGGAGTACTTACGCACAGGATCTGGGGCACGCTCCTGTTCGTCGCGATTATGGGCGTGGTATTCCAGGCCATCTATGCCTGGGCCGGTCCGCTGATGGATTGGGTTGACGGCTTGTTCACAACGCTTTCGGTCTGGGTCGGCGGCTGGTTTCCGGAAGGGGCGCTGAAGAGCCTCGTTCAGGACGGCGTTATTGCGGGCGTGGGCGGTGTTGTCATTTTTCTGCCTCAGATCGCTATTCTCTTTTTCTTCATCGCTGTTCTGGAAGACTGCGGGTATATGGCACGTGCCGCCCTGCTGATGGACAGGTTGCTTACAAAATGCGGTCTTTCCGGGCAGTCGTTCATCCCGATGTTGTCGAGCTTCGCGTGCGCGGTGCCTGGAATCATGGCAACCCGGACCATAGAAGGCCGGCGGAACCGGTTGGTCACCATTCTGGTGGCGCCGCTGATGAGTTGTTCTGCCCGATTGCCGGTTTACACCATCCTGATCGGCGCATTTATCCCGGCGAGACCAATCCTGGGGGAGTGGATCGGTCTGCAGGGGCTGACCCTTTTTGCGATGTACTGCGTGGGTGCGGTAGCCGCGGTTCCCGTGGCCTGGGTACTGAGGAAGACCTTGTTGAAGGGGGAAACAACCCCTTTCATTCTGGAGCTCCCATCGTATAAGGTCCCGGACAAACGGACGGTCGGACTGAGGGTCTATCAGAGTTCCAGGGCGTTTCTGGCGCGTGCGGGAAGTATTATCCTGGCTGCAACAATCGCGATGTGGGCGCTTGCCTACTTTCCCAGATCGGACGAGACCCTTGCGGAATACGAGCGCCATCGGCGAACGGCCGAGGCATCGCAGTCGGGCGTGGAGTTGCAGGAGACGCTTGAGGGCCTTGACGCGCGGATGGCGGCCCAACTCCTCAATGAGAGTTTTCTGGGCCGGGCGGGGCACTGGATAGAACCCGCGGTTATTCCGCTGGGCTGGGACTGGCGTATCGGGATGGCCACGCTCGCGTCCTTTCCCGCACGCGAGGTGATCGTCGCGACGCTTGGCACAATCTACAGCCTCGGCGGCGATGCGGACGAGTCGTCGGACGACCTGCGCAGCGCGCTTCGCAACGCGACGTGGGATGACGGACGTTCCGTTTTCAATATCCCCGTCGCGCTCTCGGTAATGATCTTTTTCGCGCTGTGCGCACAGTGCGCATCGACGCTGGCCGTTATTCGCCGGGAGGCGCAGTCCTGGAGATGGACGATTTTTACGTTTGTCTATATGACGCTGTTGGCCTATGTCGCCGCGCTGGCGACCTATCAGGGCACGATGGCTCTGGGATGGGGGGGATAGATTGGATTGGCAATCTGCAGTTGCAGTCGGTGTCGCGGTCGCCAGCGGATCCTGGGCGGCGTGGAAGTTCGTCAGCCCGTTTCTGGTGGAATCCGCCGCTTGCAACACCTGTGGGGACGGGGGCCGGCCGGACGCGTCTCAACCATCTCTCCTCGACATCGAAGATCCGCCTTCGGCGTGAACCCGCCTGTATTTCAAGCCCAACGGCTACCCGCTGACCCGGAAGCGACGGGTCGCGGGTTTTTCTTTGGGCGTACGAGAAAACGCTTGCGCAGCCGTTCCATATTCTTTACTCTCCATCCTGTTCAGGATCCGGTCCGCTTGCTGCCGGACGATTTGGTATGCCTTTTTTGCAGGAAATCGCATGCTCGTCAATTAAAAAGGGGGAGTATATAGTGCGTTCTGTCCTTACGACTTCGATCGGCATCTTCATCTGCATATCGCTGTCCAATGCGCCTTCCGTCGATGCCGGAACAAAAAAGCTGGACGACAGATCCCTCGCGATGGCCAAGCAGCTTGTCAAGGACCGGGAAGCGGCGTTTTCCGGTGAAAAGGCGATGCCGCTGAACGAATTCCAACAGGGGTGGAAGCTGCTTGCAGCGCGCCTGGACGAACTGTATGCCGGCCATAAGGTGCGGGTCAACAAGGTAGGCGCTCACGTCCGGTTCAGGATGGGGTTCAGCCACCTGGCCTACATAGGCTTGAAAGTACACACCCGCGTCACACCGCTGAGTCCTTCGCCGGGTGAGTTGGTGGCAGGGTATCCCTTTCTTCAGGAATTGGTTCTGGACGGCAGTTTCTATCCGGACGGCAAGAGGTTTCCGCTGAAGATGAAGGAGTTGCTTCAGATTGAGCCGCAGATGGTTGCGGCGCTTCGTGAGTCCATCGACGGATGGGAAGAGAAATACCGGGAGCGGTTTGTGAAGGATTACCCCGTTAAATCGGCGAAAAAAATGGAGTGATTCGCCCCCCGGATTCATCGACTCAAACAGGCGACACCGATTACGGCGTCGCCTGTTTTATTTTATCGATTATTCAGCCGGGGCCGGGGCCCGACGTTCGTGGCGCCCCTCCATCTGAATGTGGGCGCCCGCGCGATTTCAGTCCGTGGAACGGGGCGGAAGTTCAAGCCGCCCGTTCCGGACCATCTTCGCGGTTCAGTGCCGGAATCAATTCTGTCGCAAAGAGTTCGAGACTGCGCAGCCAGCTGTCCCTGTCGTCCCAGTCATACGACATCATAATGAGCGTGCCGAAGTCTCCGACTTCCGTACGCAGGGATTCGAGACGATCGACTAC
>CAZKDZ010000277.1:0-28039 GCA_964551635.1 uncultured bacterium
ATATAGCCGTTGGGCTGGGCCGAAACCGTCACCCACCCCAGCACCAGCCAGCAAAACAGCAATACGCGCACCGACTGTCTCCCCTGGCAGCCCGTTGAAAGAGCCCATCCGGGCTACGGCCGGTCTCCCGCGGAGAGATCAGGGGGTTTTGCCCGTTTGAAGATATGCCTTCAGCTCTCGCGGGTCCATCCCGGCAATACCGAGATCACAGACGTCTCTGCCTGAGGTCCAGCCGTCATCTCCAATGACGATCGATCCGATGTCGACCATCGCGCGTATGGTGGGCGCGGGTACATCGTACTGTGTGCCAACCGAGTGCCACGCCGCCAGTCCGTAGGGAATATCTTCCGTAAGCCAGCGGCTGTCCATGGATCCGGGCGCCTTGAGACGGGTGAGCATGTAACTGCCGTTAATGGTTGACCACAGATCTCCTTCCGGTCCGAAGCCGGCGCGATGAAAGGCGACATTCGCCGGGTACAGGTTGTAACCGAGCCGGCCGGCTATCGAGCGGCGTTCGGAGTCGACCTGCATGATCACTCTGGCCACGGATGGGGTGACGCCCTCTTCGTAAAAGTAGAACTCGCCGTGTGAGTACTCCACGCGGCCGGCGTTGAGGAGGACACCCGCGGGATGTACCACCGGGTTCATTGCAGCCAGGCCGCAGGCCATCACGTCGGGATATCCCGTTATCCCCGGAAAAAGGGCATCCAACCGTCCGCGTACGTGATCGAATTCGGAGGCCGGAAAGACGCCGAGGCCCAGGCCGGTGACGATTCCCCAGATGGTTGCGGTGTCCGGGGCCGTCTTCCGGCAGACGAACGGCGCGGTATCCACTTCGGCGAGGACGACGCCTCCGGCGCCGGCTTCCCTGAGGAGACGCGCCCATTCGAGGGCGCCGAGGGTACCGGGCATGATGACGACGGTCTGACCCGGGCGCAGGTGCGGCGCGCAGACTTCCGCGAAGGGCTTGTGCGCGTACGCCGGCACGATAAGCAGGACGATATCCGGCGACTCCAGCGCCTCCTCGATATCGGTGGTGATACAGTGGATCCTGGCTGCGCCCTGTCCCGCAGCCCCGAGCAGATGGATGATGCCGTCGTCGACAACAGGATCCAGAGATTCCCTGTAACCGGGAATCTCATAGAGTGTGATCTCAAAACCCTTCAGGCTGAGGTTGGCAGCCACGGCAAACGCGGTGTTTCCGCCGCCGAGAACGGTCACGGTCTTCAGGGACATTGTGTACGCCTCTCAGGTGAACAAACGCATCACGCAAATGGAATTTACTCCGACTCGAATCGGAATCCGCGAACCGGCTCCGGTTCATTTCAGGCACAAATATAAACCCGCCGCAGTACAGGGACAAGACCGGATTCGCCGATAAGCGCCGGCCGCGGACCCGAGGCAGAACATCCTGCCGGGGTTCGCCTGAATCATCGCGACGGCGAACTTCCTGCCGACAGTTCAACGCGAGGAGGGACCCAATGCCCTATGAGGACCACAAGAAGCAGGCGCAGGGCGCCGTATGCTGTGCCGTACTCACCATCAGCGACACGCGGACGGAAGCCGACGACAGGAGCGGCAGGATAATCAAGGATCTGCTTGCTGCCGGAGGCCACTCGACGGGTTTCTACCAGGTCGTCCCGGACGATCCTGCCCGAATCCGTGACCACATCATCCGGATTGCGGACGCAGGCAGCTGCCAGGCCATTCTGACAAGCGGCGGCACGGGAATCGCGGCCCGTGATACGACCTATGAAGCCGTGGTCGGTCTGCTGGAAAAGCGGCTCGACGGATTCGGTGAACTCTTCCGCACCCTGAGCTGGGATGACATCGGCTCCGGCGCCATGCTCTCCCGCGCCGTGGCCGGTGTCTACCGCGACACGATGATATTCTGCATGCCCGGATCTTCCGGCGCAGTACGCCTCGCTATGGAAAAGCTGATCGTTCCCGAACTGTCACACCTTGTCTGGGAAATCTGGCGACAGAAGTAGCCTTCGAACCGGAGGGACAATGCCACGGGTGGGGCTGATCGCGCATCCTGACTTTTCCCTGCATGACACCGGCTTCGGACATCCGGAACGACCTGCCAGGCTTCACGCCATCCGGAGCCGGTTGGCCGAGACCGGACTCGGAGACCGGCTCTTCGACATTACACCAAAAACACTCGAAGTCGACTGGCTGGAGAGAGTCCACGCCTCAAGGCATATCTTGGACGTAAAACGCCGTTGTGAACAGAACGTGCGCCTCATGGACGCGGGCGATACCTTCATTTCTCCCGCATCCTATAAGGTCGCCCGCCTCGCGGCAGGGGCGGCCTGCGAGGCGGTCGAGGCGGTTATGGACGACCGCGCAGACGCGGTATTCTGTGCCACACGTCCACCGGGCCACCATGCGGAACGGGACAGGGCGATGGGCTTCTGCCTGTTCAACAATGCGGCCGTCGCCGCCCGATACATCCAGGCAGCCCATCGGCTGGAACGAATCCTCATCGTCGACTGGGACGTGCATCACGGAAACGGTACGCAGCATATCTTCGAGGAAGACCCAACGGTCTTCTATTTCAGCGCCCATCAGTACCCGCACTATCCGTGGTTCAGCGGTAGCAGCGGCGAAAGGGGAATTGGCCCGGGTAAGGGCACGAACCTGAACGCCCCCATGCCCGCCGGCGCGGGGGACGAACAGTTCCTTCGCGCATTCGACGAACTTCTGGCCCCTGAAATGGAGCGTTTTCAGCCTGAATTCGTCATCGTCTCGGCCGGTTTCGACGCGCACGCCGACGACCCGCTCTCCGGCACCCGGGTCACGGCGGACGGATTCGCCGAAATGACGCGCAGGGTTCGTCAACTCGCAAGGATGTACGCCAACGATCGTCTCATCTCGGTACTGGAAGGCGGATACGACCTCAACGGCCTCGCCCTTTGCGTCGAATACCACGTGAGCGCGCTGTTGGAAACCGGTTAGCCGGCTGCTGCCGTTTTTTTCGGGCGCCGGCTTTCGGAACCATTGACTCGATCCCGTCGTCTACACCCTCGGCTGCCGTACTCCCGTCCACGCGAGCCGGGTGCGCCGATTCCGTTCATGGAGGCAAAGTGAGTTCAAGAGATCCCGTTGTCGCATTCCAGGGCGAAATGGGCGCATTCAGCGAAATGGCTGCCCGGAGTTACTTCTGCGAGAATGTCCGTGTGGTCCCGCAGTCCGACTTCGCGGGCCTCTTCAACGCTGTCGCCGGCGGCGCCTGTACGCACGGGATGGTACCCATTGAGAATTCTCTCATGGGGAGCATTCACGAAAACTACGATCTGCTCCTGCGGCAGGATCTCTACATCGTGGGCGAAATCAAACTTCGGATCGTGCACAACCTCATAGTCAATCCCGGCGTACGCATGGAAGACGTCAGGCAGGTCTACTCACAGGCGCCTGCACTGGCGCAGTGTACCGAGTTCATTCGATCAAACGCAGGCGTCGAAGCCGTGGTGGCGCAGGACACGGCCGGCGCCGTCAAACAGATCAAGGAAGAGAACGCGAGAGATGCCGCCGCCATCGCCAGCGCACAGGCGGCGATCGACTACGATCTGGAGATTCTCCGGGAAGGTCTGGAAAACGACCATCGGAACTACACCCGGTTTCTGGTTGTGGCCTCCGAGCCGGCTGAACCTGTCGATCCTGCAAAGACCACCGTCGTCTATACCCTGGATCACATCCCCGGCGCCCTGTTCAAGAGCCTGGGCGTATTCGCAATGCGGGATATCAACCTCCTGAAGATCGAGTCCCGACCCTTGAGCGGTCGACCCTGGGAGTATGTCTTCTACCTGGATTTCGAAGGCCACCTGGCCAGTGAAGCGTGCCGTCAGGCAATTGATCACCTCGATAAGATGGCCAGCTTCCTCAAAATCCTCGGTTCCTACACGCTGGGCAGGACTGTCGAAGGCACGTTGCGGGAAAAGAGGGTGGCCCCATGAACCTCGCACACCGCATGGACCGGCTCGGTACCGAATCCGCGTTCGAAGTACTGGTCAAGGCTAGAGACCTGGAATCCCGTGGCAGGGACGTGGTCCACCTTGAAATCGGCGAGCCCGATTTCGATACCCCGTCCCACATCGTCGATGCCGGCAGGCAGGCGCTTTCTTCGGGTTATACGCACTACGGTCCCCCGGTGGGACTGCCGGAACTCCGCGAGGCCATTGCACAGGACGTCTCCAGATTCCGTGGAATCCAGGTCGAGCCGGATCAGGTCGTGGTCACGCCCGGCGCAAAACCGATCATGTTCTACGCCATTCTGGCCCTTGCGCAGCCGGGAGACGAGGTCATCTATCCGGACCCGGGATTTCCAATCTACGAGTCCGTAATCCGTTTTGCGGGCGCTCGCCCGGTTCCCATTTCGCTCACGGAAGAACGCGGCTTCAGTCTCGACGTGAATGAACTTGCGGACCTGATCACGGACCGCACCCGGCTTCTCATCATCAATTCCCCTCAAAACCCCACGAGTGGAATCATCCCTCCGGCAGACCTGAAGGCAATCGCGGAACTTGCCGTCGACAGGGGGATCCCGGTCCTTGCCGACGAGATCTACTCCCGCATCCGGTACGACGACGCATTCCACAGTATCTCCGTGTACGAGGGTATGCAGGATCTGACCATTATTCTGGACGGTTTTTCCAAGACGTACGCGATGACGGGATGGCGAATCGGGTACGGTGTGATGCCGCGGAACCTGGCGGAACAGTTCGGACTCCTGATGGTCAACAGCAACTCCTGCACCGCGACGTTCACCCAGAGGGCCGCGCTGGCCGCAATTCAGGGCCCGCAGGACGACGTCCAGACAATGGTGGCCGAATTCAAACGCCGCCGGGACATCTTTGTCGCTGGGCTCCGCGAAATTCCCGGCATCCGATGCCCGCTCCCGGGCGGCGCGTTCTACCTCTTTCCGAATATCGAGGACCTGGGTCTCTCCTCCCAGGAACTCGCCGATTATCTTCTGTACGAAGGAAACGTCGCTGCGCTGTCCGGCCATGGCTTTGGCGCATCCGGTGAAGGCCACATCCGCTTTTCCTTTGCCAATTCGGTCGAAAATATACAGAAAGCATTGGAACGCATTGCCGATTGCGTACGGAAAATCCGGGGATGACGCGCGGCCTGGGGGCCATACGAGAATCCCCGGTGACGAATCGTCACCGGGGATTCTCGTACTGAATGCGGAGATGAAACTCAGCCGCGTGCGCGGCAGGTTTTCCCCACATGAGACTGACCTTCACGCAGTCTACCACATCACTCTAAAAGACGTCGCTGTGCTCACTTCCTGCCGGCTGTTCAAATCCAGAACTTTCACTCGAAAGTCCCGCGGGCCGGGAAACGTCTCCAGGTTCAACGCCTGGTATATCGGCTCCCAGGCCTGCGAACCCTTGTGGGTATAGGAAACCGCCGTGGTCCATTCCGGCTCCGCCTCCGAGCCGTCTTCCTTCAGGGTTCGGATCTGGTAGGTTACCTGATAATTGGTTGCGCCGAACCGGTCCTTCTGCAGATTGTAGATTTCATAGTAGAAATACGCCTGCGCACCCTGTCGATACTGTTTGAGCGGATTGGGCAGAATGAGGTACCGTTCCCGTCCGTAAGGCGCCTGCTCCCTTTCGACGATCCGCCGCGCAAGCAGCATATCGCTCACGCTGAGCGAATCGTATCCGAATTCACCAATCCGCAACACGCTCCGGAACGTACCTATCGACTTTGTCCTCCTGTCCTCGGCCTCCGCGGCAATGAAGTATTTCCCGGGTGACAGCATCAGCTTCTCGCCCGTAAACAGATACCCTTCCCGAGTCGCTTCATACTGTACCCACGGCATGACGTCGACCCTTCCGATGTCTTTCCTCAGGGTATCCCATTCCGCGTCGAACAGAAACAGTCCCTGACGTATTTCCACGGCCTGCGCCCCGGCCTGCGCCTCCTTGTGTTGTACTTCCTCACCCGGAAGCGCGTAATATACCTCCACTCTGGCCTTGTCCCCTTCCCCTCGAAACCGGGCCATCTGGTACGGGGCATCGTAACGCTCCCATTTGTATGGGTCCTTGTAAAACTCGGGCACCTTTGCCGTCAGCCTCTCGAAATCAACCGGGCGATTCCCCAACCAGCCCACCCGATAACGCCAGGTATCCCGTGTGTCCGTATTCGCAAACAGCAGCCGAAACCCGCCGTAATCCCACATCTCCAGCCGTGGACGATGTTTGTACGGCGTCGATCCCTGCTGACTCAACCAGAAAAGATGGTCCTGGTACCAGACCGGCTCGTCCAGACCGGTATCGATTTCGGGCGGTCGGACGCTCCTTGCCTCCGGACGTCCATACCGGATATACGCCTGACCCTTGTCGGTCGTCCAGCCCGCAATTCCGCGTTCCGGATCTCCGAAACGCAGGTTGACGTACGCCACTCTTCCGCAGTGTTCCATCAGGCGCTCGTTAACCGGCGTGAGGAACAACGGATCGCGCCCGGTCCAGAACGCCCGCAACGCATCGTCGTCGGGGAGGTCTTCGCCGGCCTCCATGTTCTCTTTGCCCACCAGCATGAATACGGACATCATGAACTGCTGTTCGCGAAGCGACATCCGGTTCAATCCTTTCACATAGGCCGGATATGCGCGCTTGAGTTCGTCCTGCGCCTGGTATGCCAGTCCCAGAAACAAATGGACGTCCGGATCCTCCGGCTGGCGTTGAAGGAAGTCCTCGAACAGCGCCGCCATTTTTTCCGGCATCCTTGCTTCGTAATACACCAGCCCCAGCAGAAGCAGTGAAGGTCTGTGCTCCGGATCGACATTCAGGGCCCGGGTCAGATATCCGATCGCCTGGTCCCGGTCCTTCTCTCCGAATCTTTCCAGGCTGAACGATCTCGTCCGCCGATTACCAAGATCGTCGTACTGATAGTCGATCCGCTCGCTTTCCAGGTATCTGGACATCTGCCAGGCCGCGTACCTGCCGGCCAGGTACAGGGCGCCGACGTGGTTCGGATTGATGTCAATCGCCTTTTTTGCGTTCTTGTAGGCGTGGCCTCGCCTGCCCAGGGCCCAGAGTACTCTCGCGTATTCAATTCGGAAATCCACGTTGGTTCTGTCTTTTCGCATCGCCCGCTGCAGCCACGTGGAGGCCTGCCTGCGCGTACCGGGCGTCCTGTCGTCGCTGTAGAGCCCGGCGAGTTCGTACATTGCCCATCCTGATGGGTCCAGCCGGATCGCCTCCCTGATGAGCTTTTCGCGTTTCCGGTACTCGACCGTCGTATCCGATGCCGCCGCAAGGAGCGAGTCCACACGCGCCGAAACCGCCCTGGCTGCTTCGACGTGCGCCGTGCAGACCGGAATGGATGCCGCAATCGCAAGAATCAGTGCCCTCATACGCCCTCCTGTTACAGGTGGCTTTCAACGCGCCGGAACCTGTAACATCGCCACAAATGGCAGTTTGACAATGAAATAAATGCCCGGTATCATGTATACGAACGATCCGTTGAAAAGTTCTCAGGTCCTTCCGGCGGTCCGAGACGTGGACCCGCTATTCGAGGAGAAATCGATGGCGAATCCTTACACACAGCCTGCTGACGTCATCAGCCGCTGGATCAATGACCGCCAGCGCCTGCTTCGAAACGAGACGGAAGACTTTCTCCGCGGCGAGGTGCTGAACTACGGCCCGCGACAGGCCGCTCACTGGAATCGGGACTACAGTTCGGTTGAAGCCTTCGAACGTTCGGTCGAAGCCAACCGCCGCTGCTGGCAGGAAACAATCGGCATCTTCGAGTACGACGGCACCCCGCTGGAACCCGTGCTGGATCCGTGGTACGAAGACGACAGGTTCACCGCCTGGTGGATTACCATCGGATTACTGGGCAATATGAGAGGGCGCGGTATACTCGCCCTGCCCAAAGACACGGGCGGTCCCGCCCCGCTCGTCATCGCGCAGCACGGTATCGGCTCGTCGCCCGAAAAGGCATTCGGCCTGGACGACCCGAACGACACCTACAAATCCTACGCCCGGCGCCTGGCGGAAGAGGGCTTCGCCGTGATTGCTCCGATGAACATCACGGGCGGCCCTCCGCGGGCGCGTCAGGAACGCCTCTGCAAGCTCCTTGGCAAGACCCTGTGGGGCCTCGAGATCTTCCGCACGCAGCGGCTTCTGGACTACCTGGAAACCCGCCCTGAAATCGACATCGAACGCACGGCCATGTATGGGATCAGCCTCGGGGGCGCCTACACCATGTTCACGACTCCGGCCGAACCCCGCATCAGGGCCGCCGTGGTATGCGCCTGGTTCAACCACAGGCGAAACAAAATGGCCGTGGACGACCCAAGATACAGCTGCTTTCTTTCCGTCAACGAGGAGCACGTATGGATTCCCGGCTGGCTCAGCGCGTTCACCGACAGCGACCTGGTCTCGCTCATCTGTCCCCGTCCCCTGCTGGTGGAGCAGGGCAAGGCCGACGGAATCGCCTGGTGGCCGATGATGCTCGACGAGTATCGACAGGCCCGCGAACACTACGCCAGACTCGGTCTGTCCGAGAATATTGAAATCGACCTCCACGAAGGAGGTCACGAGATCCGGCTTGAAAAGAGCCTTCAATTCCTCGGTAAGTGGTTGAAACGTTAACCCGCGTGCAGCACGGTTTCGTACCGGGAATCCAACGCTGAAGCGAATGATCCAGGATACATCACGAAAAGGGAAAAAACATGGTTAAACTGGGTGTTTTCGGTTGTGCGGGCATTTCAACCCATCAGTTGAATTCCGTGTGGGACGACAATCGTTTCCAGGTGGTTGCGGGAGCGGATGTCCGTCCGGCGCAGCTCGACCATTTCAGTCGAAGATTCGGCATGCAGCATGGGTACCCCGACTACCGCGTACTGCTTGACGAAGCCGACATCGAAGCCGTCATGATCTGCACGCCTACCTTCCTCCATCCTGAAATGACGATCGCGGCCGCACAGGCCGGCAAACACGTCTTCTGCCAGAAACCCATGGCGATGAATTCTTACGACTGCTATCGCATGATCCAGACCTGCCGCAGAAATAACGTCGGACTCCAGATCGGTTTCGTGCGGCGTTTCGACAATGACTGGGGTACTGTCAAAACGGTCGTCGAATCCGGCCGGCTGGGGAGCCCCGTCGTCTGGCGTCAGATCTCCGGGGGCTCGCCCCCGGGCAGCCCGTTCTTCATGGACCGCTTTCAGGGCGGCGGACCGATGATCGACGGCATGGTCCACAACTACGACTTCGCGGTCCACTGTTTCGGTGAACCCGTGGAAGTCAAGTCCATGCCAATCAAGATTCACCACACATCCACCGCCTGGGATACGGGGACTGTCCTCGTCCGGTTCGAACGGGGAGACGCCATCATGTGTTCCTGGACCTGGGGACTGCCTGCCGGCGTTCGACCCAGAGGCGGAACGGATATCATCGGTCCGAACGGCGCGCTCTCATTCCCCGGGAACTACGATCCCGGGAAGGCGGAAGGCAAGTTCGACCCCCATACCCAGGGCGCCTACCTCCTTTCCCTGGCCGACGGCGAGGAGGAAGTCATCACCTTCGAAAAGAAAAACATGTTCCGGGACGAAATGCTGCATTTCGCCGATTGGGTTCAAAGTGGAACGGACCCGCTGGTTACCGGTGAAGACGGACTGCGCGCCACGCGGATCGCCGAACTCGCACTCAACGGCGGCGGACTGGTTTAGCAGCCCGTTGAAATGCGTGATCGGAAGTCCCGACACGAAGAGAAATACATGACTTCATTACGCATCGCCCTCGCCCAGACGCGGCAGACCGCGGACCGGGAGGACAACCGCCTCGCCATTCTCGAAGCCATCGACCGTGCGGCTTCCCGGAACGTGCAGATCCTGTGCTTTCCCGAGACGCAGACAACCGGCTACCGGGTAGACATTGCTTCCGCCGACGCGCCGGTGCCCCTCGGGTGGCTGAACAAGGTACACGACGAAGTTGCGGCACGGTGCGCGAAGCTCGGCATCGCCTGCATCCTGGGCACCGAAACGGCATCCGAAAGCGGAAAGCCTTACAACACCGCTATCGTGATCGACAAGCATGGAGACGTCCTGGGCCTGCACCATAAGACGAAGCTGACGCCGCTGGACGCCCTGGCCTACGAGCGGGGAAACGCGCACCACACGTTCGATCTTGCCGGCGTGCGCATCGGCGTGGTCATCTGCTTCGAGGCGCTGCGCTTTGCTGAAACGACCGCCGAATGCGTACGCCGCGGCGCACGGGTCGTCTTCCATCCTCAGAATAACACCACCCGTCCCAACGACTGGAAGATCCCCATCCACCATGCCATGATCGTCACCCGCGCCGCCGAGAATACCGTCTGGTTCGCTTCCTGCAATGCCTGCCTCCCGCACCAGAACAGCCGCAGCCTGATTGTCGCCCCCGACGGCCGTATACACGGGCAGACGGAGCTGAGGCAGGAGGAATTGCTTGTACGTGACATCGACGTGCGGGAGGCAACGCGCGCCATGTTCCGCCTGGGAGAGGACGGCTCGGCCGCGGGTGCGCTGGAACAGAGCGCAAGCCCTCTTTTCGCCGACACGGTGAGGGCGGAAGAGTATGCCGCCGCGCTCGAGGCGGAGAAGTCACCAACCAGGGCGTCACAATGAACGCTCGTACCTTACTGTTACTGGCCGTCCTCGCCTGCACGGCTCCATCGCTTTGTGCGCAGGACGGCGAGTCGCCGCCGGAAGCCGACTTCAACGGCGACAACGCCGTCGACTTCCAGGATTTCATCCTGTTCGCAAGGGCCTTCGGCTCCGGACAGGCCCTTTATGACCTGGACGGCGACGGCAGCGTCTCCTTTGGCGACTTCCTGCTCTTCGCCCGGGCATTCGGCCTGACCGGCGCGCCGACTCTTCGGGTCCGGGATATCGGAATCCCGGTACGTTCGGTCAACTGGGTCCGCCTCCATCCGGGTCTGGACAATGAGGACCGACCGCGCGTGTACGTCACCATGGGGCAGCAGGCCGACAACCTGTTCGTCCTCCAAGTCGACCCCGAAACCGGCGCGTTCCGTCAGTTCGTCTCCCCGGTTCCGCGGTCCAATTACCCGACCGCCACGTTGATGAGCCGCTCGGGCCGCCTCTACATCGGGTCCGCGTACGCGGGTCACCTCCTTTGCTTCGATCCCCGTCTGAACGCCCTCCTGGACCTGGGGGCCATCAACCCGGGCGCCGCCACCTTCCCCTGCCGTATGGACGAAGATCAGGCCGGCCGCATCTGGATCGGCAGCTATCCGGGGGCCGACCTTACGGTTTATGACCCCAAATCCGGTGAATTCACACGCTACGGCCGCATGTCAAGCGTGGACAAATATAACTATCCTCTGGTCGCTCCTGACGGAAAGATCGCATGCCTCATCAGACAGACGCGGCCCCACGTCGTCGTCTTCGATCCCGCTACAGGTGGAAGCTATCTGGCCGGTCCGATTACGTTCAAGGGACAGGGCACGCTGAAGCTGGAAAGACGGCGGGACGGCAACCTCTACGTCATCACGTCGGACTACGGCAATTTCCTGATTTCCGGGAATGAAGGCATCGCCGTCGCGACGCTGCCCGGCGAAATGCCGCATCCGACGCTTCCCGACGGCAGCACCTTCGTTTTTTCCGATGGCACGGAACAGATCTATCGCACACTTCGCATCCGCCGTCCCTTCGGCAGCGTCCGCACGTTCGAACTCGATTACGAAGCCAGCGGCACGGACATTTTCTACATTCACACGGGCCCCGACGGCCTGATCTACGGATCGAGCATCCTGCCGCTGCACCTCTTCAGATTCAATCCCCTCGCCGGAGAGCTGGTCGACCTGGGCAAGTGTTCCCGGTCCGCCGGCGAAGCCTATTCGATGGCAAACTACCAGGGCAGACTTTACATCTCCTCCTATCCTGCTGCTCGTATTTCGGTGTACGACCCTACCCTTCCCTACCAGTATGGCACAGGCCCCGACAACAATCCCCGCGAACTGGGCCGGCTGGACGACATCTCCTACAGGCCGCGTTCCACACTCGCCGGTCCGATGGGCAGGGTCTGGGTCGCGTCCGTACCGGACTACGGCCGGTGGGGAGGCCCGCTCGCTTACTACGATCCCGCGACGGGTGAAAGGAAGTCCTACAAACGCATCGTTGGAGATGCGAGTTGTTATACCCTTGCCCACCTGGAGTCACAGAAGCTCATCGCCGTGGGCACCACCATCAGCGGAGGCAGCGGGACGAATCCCAAAGTCAACGTAGCCACCCTCTTTCTGTGGGACTACCGCGCCGAAGAAAAGGCCTGGGAGGGAACGATCGAGCGTGGAAGCGCGCCCGCATCGGTCTTCAATGCGTTGCTCGCGGGGCGCGACGGCCTGCTTTATGGCACGGTTCGGGGCCGAGGTCTCGATGAGCTCTTCGTGTTCGATCCCGCCACCCGGACCTTCTCCCACCGGCTCCCATTGCCCGCCGGCCGCCCCCTTGACCTCGGCCTGCAATACGGTCCGGACGGCAAGATCTACGGATTCACCTCGTCGCTCATCTACCTCCTCGACCCCGCCACCCGCCAGATCGAGGAGGTTCTCAAAGTGGATGGCGGTATCCGCATCGCGGGTCCGATTCTGGGCAACGAGATTTACTTCGGAACCGGCGCGGTGCTTCGGTCGGCCACGATTTTCTAGCGGGGACAGACCCGCCAGTCTCCGGTCAATGCCGGAACGGGTGAGTTTTTCGGGTTGCATGTCCGCCGTACGGGAGATATCGTAGGTCCATCAGTTTTCCGAACTGCCCTTTGCGTCCGTCACCGGGACATCTCACTTCAGGCAGGGATATCGAATGAACGCAACCGAAAAGGGAAAGCTCCGAATCGCCTTCATTGGCGCGGGGGGCATCGCCGGCACCCACATGCGTTGCTTCACTGAGATGGATGACGTGGATATGGTCGCCATGGCAGACATCTCGGACACGGCCCTCGAAAGTCGTTCGAAAGAGTACGGCATTGCCAATTGCTTTGCGGACTACGAAACCATGCTGAGCAAAGTCAGACCCGATGCCGTAAGCGTCTGCACGCCGAACGGCCTCCACGCTCCGGCCACCATCGCATCGCTTTCGGCGGGTGCGCACGTCATCGTCGAAAAGCCGATGGCCATGAACGCGCGGGAAGCGACGGCCATGCTGGACGCTGCCGGGAAACATCGGCGAAAACTCGTCATCGGATTTCAGCAACGCTTCGATCCGAAAACCCGATTCATCAAGGACGCGGTGGACGGCGGCAGGATGGGGAGGATTCTGTTTGCCCGCATTCAGGCCCTGCGCAGGCGCGGCATCCCCAACTGGGGAGTTTTCGGCCGGAAGGAACTCCAGGGCGGCGGGCCGCTCGTGGACATCGGCGTACACGTGCTGGAAGCCGTCCACTACATCATGGGCGCGCCCAGACCCGTTGCCGCCAGCGGGAACGTCTTTACGTACCTCGGAAACAGAAAATCGGAAACGGTCTGCAGGTGGGCCGACTGGGACCACAAGACCTACACCGTCGAAGACCTGGCGGTAGGCCAGGTCCGCTTTGAAGACGGCGCCGTCATACACGTGGAATCCAGCTTTGCCGCCCACATAAGGGCCGACGTATGGAACTTTCAGCTCATGGGCGAAAGAGGCGGCGCCACCTGGGATCCGCTTATGATCGCGACGGATGACAACGGGTACATGGTAAACACCGAACCAGGCTGGTTGCCCGGATCCGGGTTCGAATCCTCCTTCGGCGCCAAACTGCGCAATTTCGTCGACCACGTCCTTTACGACAAGCCCACGCTCGCGCCGGCCGAACACGGCCTGATGGTGCAGAAAATGATGGATGCGATTTACCTGTCGGGTGAAAAGGGCCGGGAAGTAGACATCGATTGACAGCCCGTCTATCTTCATATACCCGGGAAACGGCATGAAGAACCCGCTCGATACCGAAGACCTCGTGGCGGCTTCGCGTCACCTCTGGCAGAACTATTTCCACGGCGCGCAGCCCGATACACTCCCGATGACGATTACCCATGGCGACGGCCTGTACATTTACGACGCCGAGGGCAACGAATACCTGGACACGTTCGCCTCGCTGCTCACGACGCTGTGCGGTCACGGTCGTTCGGAAGTCGTCGACGCGGTAAACGAACAGATGGGAAAACTGGCCTACTTTCCCGGCGGTCAGGACTATCTGATCGAGCCTGCCGCGAGGCTGGCGGCGAAACTGGCCGGGATCGCCCCCGGAGATCTTTCGGTCTCCTTCCTCGTCAACGACGGCTCTGAAGCCAATGAGGCCGCGATAAAGCTGGCGCGCAGCTATCACTGGGCCAAAGGCGAGAAAAACCGCTACAAGGTCATATTCCGCAGAGGCTCGTATCACGGCGCCACGCTCGGCGCGCTCTCCGCGACCGGCCTGGCAGGCTCCCGCGAGCCCTATGAACCCCTGCTGCCCGGGTTCACCCACGCGATGCCCGCGAACTGTTATCGTTGCGAACTCGGCCTGGATCCCGACACATGTGCGCTGGCCTGCCTCAAGAATCTGTCATCCATTCTGGAATGGGAGGGGCCCCAGACCGTCGCCGCCGTCATCATGGATCCCATTCCCGGCTCCAATACCGGCTTTCCCCTTCCGCCGGACGGGTATCTGGAGGGCGTGCGCGATCTCTGCGACCGGCATGGCGTCCTGCTCATCTTCGATGAGATCCAGACGGGTTTCGGCCGCACCGGGAGGATGTTCGCGTGTGAGAACTGGAATGTTGCGCCGGATATCATGACGGTCGCCAAGGGGTTCTCAGGCGGCTATCTGCCCATCGGCGCAGCGATTGCGACCGGAGAGATTGCCGAGACGATTCGAAACGCCGGGACCGGATTCCGGCACATCCACACGTTCTCGGGCCATGCCGCCGCCTGCGCCGCCGCACTCGCCCATATCGAAATCATCCAGAACGAAAACCTCGTGAAGCGCGCCTCCGACCTGGGTGTCTGGTTCAGGAGAAAACTGGACGATCTCTACCGATATCCCCTGGTGGGAGACGTGCGCGGCCTCGGCACGCTCTGGGCCGTCGAACTCGTGGGCGACCGCGAGACCCGAAGGCCGGTGAATCCACCGGGAAAAGCGGGCGGATATATCGCCGAATTCTGCGGGAAGGACGGTATGATCCTGCGCAACAACGGCGACATCCTTGTCATGGCCCCGGCTCTGGTTATGACCTCAGAGCAGGCAGACCGGATGATCGATACGCTGCACGGCGCCATCGACTCGGCAATGCGTCACTGCAGAAAGAATGGAGACCGCCTGGAATGGGTCGAGGAAGGAACGTCCGGACCGGCGCAGGACCCCGTTTGACGCCGTGACCCTCCTGCAAACGAGGAAAACAGACAAATGATGCCCGACTCAGAAACATGCCTCGAAATGCTCCGGCGGATGTACCGAATCCGCTTTTTCGAAGAGCAGGTTAGGGCCCACTACGACTATACCAGCTATCTTCGCGACAATCCCGAAAGCGAAGGGGTCATCTCCGGCGCCGCCCACCTGGCCATAGGGCAGGAAGGCGCCGAGGTTGGCGTCTGCGCCGCCCTCGAGCCGGATGACTTCGTGGCCAGCACGCACAGGGGTCACGGCCATGCCATCGCCAAGGGCGCGGACCTCAAGCCGATGATGGCCGAGTTGATGGGGCGGAAACACGGGTACAGCAACGGATGCGGCGGTTCCATGCACATCTTCAGTTCGGAACTCGGCCTGATTGGAGGGAACGGAATCGTGGGCGCCCAGGTCCCCATCGCCACCGGCGCCGCTTTCTCCGCGAAATATCGCGGAACAAGGCAGGTGGCCGTCGCATTTTTCAGCGAGGGGGCCGCCAATCAGGGCGCATTCCACGAAGCCCTGAACATGGCCGCGCTCTGGGACCTCCCCGCCGTCTACGTCTGCGAAAACAACCTCTACGCCGCCTCCACTCCCGCTGCCATAACGCTCTCGCCGCCGGACGTCGCGGCCAAGGCGGCCGCATATGACCTGCCGGGCGCTATCGTAGACGGCCAGGACGTCCTCGCGGTGTACCGGGTCGCATCGGAGGCCGTTGCCAGAGCGCGCGCCGGCAACGGACCCACGCTCATCGAATGCAAGACCTATCGCTTTGTGAGCCACGCGGGCGGAGGCAAGGGCGACCACAACAACCCGGAAGAGCTGGAGATCTGGAAGAGCAAGGACCCGATCGCCCTCTTCGAACGCAAGCTCATCGACGCCGGATACCTCACCGCGGAAGAAAGACAAGACGTCGTGTCCGAAGCGAAAGCGGCCGCTATCGAGGCCGTCGCCTTCGGCAAGCAATCTCCCTATCCTGATTTAGGCGACATGCCCGTTACCGCGGGAGTCGCCCTGTAGTGTCGTCGTAATTTGCTACGATTGATGCTTTATGCCATTTTGACATATATATGCCAAAATGGCCTATATCGATTTGCGCCGGTTGCATCAGCCTGATCCAGAATCGTACATCCGGAGACAGAACATTGCCCCACGCTACGTACGCGCAAGCCATCAGCGACGCCATCAGGGAAGAATCCGCCCGCGACGAGCGCGTCTTCACCATCGGCGAGGATATCGGTCCGGTCCGCGATCCCGACAGCCTCTGGGCCCGGTTCCGCGAGCGCCGCACGTGGCAGACGCCCATTTCCGAATCCGGCTTCGTGGGACTGGCGGTGGGCGCCGCCATGACCGGCCTGCGTCCGGTGGCCGTCATCATGTATTGCGACTTCGTCACCGTCTGCATGGACCCCATCGTCAACCAGGCCGCCAAGATCCACCTGATGTCCGGTGGCAACGTCGACGTCCCGATGGTAATCCGCACCCCCGGCGGCGCCGGCACGCGGGAGGCCGGCCATCACAGCCAGAGCCTCGAGAGCTGGTTCGTGCATTCTCCGGGTCTCAAGGTGGTCATGCCGGCCACCGCCGCGGATGCCAAGGGACTGATGAAGTCCAGCATCCGCGACGACGGACCGGTTGTATACATCCAGCACCGGCTGCTTGGCGACATCGAGGGGGTCGTTCCGGAAGGCGAATACCTCGTTCCTCTGGGCAAGGCCAGCGTCAAGCGCAAGGGCGCCGACGTTAGCGTTGTCGCCGTCTCCTATGCCCTGCAGAAAGCCCTTCAGGCGGCTGAAACCCTGGACGGGGAAATCGGCGTGGAGGTGATCGATCCCCGGACCCTCGTCCCTCTCGACGTGGAGACCATTCTTCGCTCCGTCAAAAAAACAGGCCGGCTCCTCGTTGTACACGAAGCCCCGGCGCGGGGAGGCGTCGGCGCCGAAATCGTCCGGCAGATCGCCGAACGGGGCTTCGAACACCTTCGCAAACCCCCAAGGGTCCTGGGCGGCCTGAACACGCCCATGCCCTACAGCGCCTCGCTGGAAGACGCCTGCCTGCCCCAGACTCGCGACATCGTCGAAGCCATCAGAGAATGCGTTCGCGGGTAGTTGAGCCCGGTCGAAGTCGACGGCCCTCTGTACACTTTCTCACGCCGCCACTCTTTCCCCCTCCGGCCATACCCGGCGATTTCCCGCCTGAAGCGTTGTTATTCGCCTCGTCGTCCCCGCCCTCGAATCCTTCGTCTCCGGTCTCGGATGAGCGTGACGATTTCCCGGGTGGAGACGTCCGCCTGGATCGACGCAACGTCCAGCGGCGACGCGGAGGACCGTTCCGGTACAAGGGCGTAGGTTCTGCCGTCCTTTCTGCGTATGAGGACCTTGCCCGTCGCCTCCGCTTTGTCGAGTACGGTTGAGAAGTTTTGCCTCGCCTCAGAGTAGGTATATACGTCCATCCTACACCTCCGGAACAACGGTGTTGACACCGAGCGCGGCTGCGGCCCGGCTGAGGGTTCGGTCCAGCGTCAACAGCGGCGCGCCATGCCGAAGTGCGCAATCCAGAAAGTACGCGTCGTACGCGTATGCGTTCACCTGTGCAGCGATGGACAGCACGTTCGACATGTCGACGCGTACGTATTGTATCGGGATGCCGTCCAGAATCGCCATTCCCCGCTGTGCTTCTGCAAGGCTCACGCGGCGCTGTCTGAGCATTGCTGAGAAAGCATTTCCGATTTCCCAGGGAATGGATCCGGGACCGATAAGCGTATGTCCCGAAGCAGCCGCAACGATTGCGTTTTTTTCCGGTTCGGCTACGATGACCGCGACAATTGCTGAAGAATCGATCACAATGTTCACGAAAGCCTCCTTAGGCCATATTCAATTGTACAATTGTCAGGACATTTGTCAAGTGAAGAGTCCCACCCGGCAGATTGACACCATTATTGAGATGCTGTGAACCCTGCGGACAGAGTGAACTCAACGGCGCCTTATCTGCTGCATGTTTTGTTCTCACGCGCTCGCATTCCGAGATAGCAGTTGTGAATGAAGGGCAGACATTCCTGTCTTCCCACGTCGCTTTCCCTCAAGCCCCCGACTGTCATCCTGAGGAGGCCCCCATGCCGACGAAGGATCTGCTGCGGCATCAGATGATCCCAGAGCGTCCGGTGTTTGGACCGTCTCCAAGTGCAGCACAACCGCTCCCTCGTCGCGCCGCTAAGAATGACATGTTGTCCGACGACTCTCCGTGCAGTATACCCACGTCACGTACACATGCGCTTCTGCGCGACAATATCGTGACGAGCTCTCTCGGGACGGACCCGAAAGCCCACTTGCGTTTTTTGCAGATCAGGGTACAATAGGGGTAGAGAACAGGGAAAAGCCGTCCGGCATCCCTTCGAATCGTTCCCTCTAATTCCTTCATCGGGAGAATGAGATGAGCCCAGGTGTCCGCAAGTTTATCGTCTTCGCCATCGCCCTGATCGTATCCTGGATCGTCGGCATCAACGTGGCCCCAACCTGGACCGTCGAGCAGATCGCCCTCGATGCGCACAGCGACAGCGAAGGACGGCTCTACTACATATACCGGGGAGAGCCGACTTATTTCCACCCCGTACCCATCGAGGAGGCGCTGCTCAACCCCGAGCGAATGGAAGGCTCGCGCGAGGCCCCGCCGGTGAAGAAGGAATTCGTCTCCGTGGTCAGGATGGAGGAGGGTGAGCCAGGGACCCTACATTATCAGCTGCTGGCCAAGCACCACTGGGGCTTCTGGTCCCTGCTTCCCGCGGTTGTCGCCGTGCTCCTGTGCTGGCTCACCCGGGAACCGGTTACCTCCCTTATCGGCGGCATTTTGTCCGGAGCCCTGGTGCTCACCCGCTACGACTTCACCGGCGACGTGCTGATCCCCTCGCTGGCCACGACCAGCTCCGCCGGCGTTCTACTTCTCTACCTGTGGCTGCTGGGCGGGCTGATGGGAATCTGGTCCAGGACGGGCGCCGCGCAGGCGTTCGCGGAGCTGATGACGGAGCGCTTCGTGCGCGGCCCCCGAAGCGCCAAGCTCGTTTCGTGGATGCTCGGCGTTATCTTCTTCCAGGGGGGCACGGTCAGCACCGTGCTGGTCGGAACCACGGTCAAGCCGATCGCCGATACCGAAAAGGTCAGCCACGAAGAGCTCGCCTACATCGTCGATTCGACTGCCTCTCCGATCGCTTCACAGCTCGCTTTCAACGCCTGGCCCGGGTACGTCCAGGCCTTCATCTTCGTCTCCGGTGTGGGCTTCCTCGCCACCGAGACGGACCGAATCGCCTTCTTCTTCCAGAGCGTACCGTTCTGCTTCTACGCGATCTTCGCCGTACTCGGCACCTTTCTCCTGAGCATCGAGAAGCCCCTGTTCCTCGGCAAGCGACTCAAGGCGGCGATGGATCGCTCCCGCGCGACCGGACAGCTGGACGCCGACGGAGCGAATCCCCTGAGCGCGAAGGAGCTGCAGGGAAGCAACGTTCCCGAGGGCTACACTCCGCACGTGATGGAGTTCTTCCTGCCTCTGATTTCCCTCATCGGCATCGCCGTCGGCACCTTCATCGTCAGCGGCTCACCCAACGTGCAGTGGGCCTTCGGAACGGCCCTGGTGCTCGCCGCGGGGATGGCCCTGGCCAAGGGGATGTCGCTGAAGGATCTCGTGGCGGGATTCCACGACGGCCTAAAGGGGGTGGTGCTCGGGTCCGTCATTCTCCTGCTCGCCATCACCATCGGGGGGATAAACAAGGAGACGGGCGGCGGGATCTTTCTGGTCGAGCAGCTCGGGGAGGCAATTCCCTACTTCCTGCTGCCGGTGCTGCTGCAGGTCATGACCATGGTCATCGCCTTCTCCACCGGGACGAGCTGGGGCACCTACGCGGTGGCCTTCCCGCTGGCCATGCCGCTGGCCTGGGCCGTGGCCGGGGCTCACGGGCTTTCCCATCCCGAGCTGTTCATGACCCTCTGCTTCGCCGCAGTGATGGACGGAAGCGTGTACGGCGACCAGTGCTCACCGATCTCCGACACGACCGTACTCAGCTCGATGTGTACCGGCTGCGACCTCATGGACCACGTCAAGACGCAGATACCCCAGGCGTCCATCGCGGCATTCCTTGCGGCGATCTGCTGGACCGTCGTTGCCTTCTTCACCGCCTGAGAAACTGCTTAGAAACTACGAATAGAACGAAACTACGAATGAACGAAACTACGAAGAAAACGAAACGGCGAAGAGAACGAAACGGCGAAAGACAAAAACGCGAAATGCGCGGTAAATCCGCCCGGCGTGGCCCCGGCCGCGTATTTGGCCGAACACGAACGTCGGGTTCACATAAAAATACCGCCCAACGTTAACTATGGGCGGTACTTGTCTGACTGTTGCTGAAATTCACTCATTCGTCCGGATTGGGGCCCGGAGTGGGTGATTCGGCTTTCTCGGCTGCGTTCGACTCGGCGCCGCCCAATGTCATCGGCGTGACGCAGGCTATTTGCGGGTCCGTCTGTTTTCCTGGACATCCTTTGAACGTCCTCGCCGCTTCTCTTGGACATTTCGGGTAAATTTGCAGTCGGGCCAGTTCGAACAGCCGATGAACCGTCCATATTTTCCCCTCTTCTCCAGCAGCCATCCAAAACACCTGGGACATCCCTCAACGGCCTTCCGGCAGTCCCGGCAGAGGTAGCTCCCATCGACTTTCGCCTGTAATCCGGTCCCGCAATGGGGACACGCCGGCTGTCGATACTCGCAATACGGCCAGAGCGAGCAACCGTAGAATATCCCCCTGTCCTGAGCCCTGCCTCTCCGCTGCAGCCGTCCGTGGGTGCATTTGGGGCACGGCACATCCCGTTCCGGTTGCTCACCATGAACCTTTACGTCGTAGCCGTCCTTCATCAACTCCTCGACGAAGGCCGAAGGGGTCTGGTCATCCGCAACGAGATAGACGCCGCGCCTGGCGCGAGTGACCGCGACATAGAACAGACGGCGCTCCTCGGCATTTGGATATGCTTCCGGCGCAGCCAGAACGAGATCCAGCAGCGGGTCGTCAACAATCTCCGATGGGAAGCCGTACTTGCCGGCGCACAGGTCGAGCACCACCACGTAGTCTGCCTCAAGGCCTTTGGATCCGTGTACAGTCATGAAAGTGAGTCGAAGACTGGAATGTGCTCGCGACAATGTCTCCATATTCCCGGGCCTGTTGTGCCGGTACCGGCCCAGCAGCAGAACCGTGGCACTCTCGTCGTCCCCGGCTGCGTGAGCGGCAACGGCGTTCAGCGTCTCCGCCAGAGGATCGGGACTCGTTTCCCGGGCGACCATTATATGTACGCATGGTCCGTCTGCATTGAAGACGGACGAAACCCGCTTGTGGATCTGCGCGGGGTTGCTGAGCACGAATCGGCTTGCGAGATTGGCGATACGGTCCGCGCATCTGAACGTCGTTTCCAGATTGACGCGTTCGCTCTCGCCGAAGCGCTCCTTGAACTCTCGCATGATGGCGATGTCCGAGCCCGCAAACCGGAAGATGGCCTGCCAATCGTCGCCCACAGCAAACAGCTGCGCGGTGCTCGATGTGTCCAGCAACGCCTTCAGCAATCGCGCTCTCCCGGCTGAAATATCCTGAAACTCATCAACCAGTATGTAGCCGTACCGGTTGCGGTAACGCCCGCTCCGCACGTGCTCCGTTGCGTTCGTGATCATGTCGTGGAAGTCGATTTGCCGCTGCCGCGCAAGCGATTCCTGGTAACGCTCATATAAAGGAATGAAAACGGTCAGGAAGGCCTCGGCCCGAGGACGGTTTTCAGCCCCGGCGGCGCGACGAGCCACGTCATTTGCCGAGAGTTGCGCGCCCTTGTAATGATGGAGAAACGTCGCAACCAGACGCGTGAAGGGTTCGATTCGACCTTGCTCTTCGAGGACGGAGAAAGTCTTCCCGGGCGGGATCGGAGATAGCGTTACCCCATGGTCGGCCAGTTTTTCCGCCAGGTTCTCCGTCAGCCTGCCCGCAACCTTTTCGTGACTGTAGGTCTCCACGAGAACGGTGCCATGTTTCGCGTGCAGGCGCCTTTTCCAGTCCAGTGACCTGAGATATTTGCCGCGGTCGATAAAGGGAGGGGTTTGGTTCGATTCCGACAGGGCAAGGTGTTCGATGTATATCCCCGCGTCCGGAAGGTAGAAATCGGGCTGGTACTGTCTCTTGTCCCGCGTGGCGGTTTCGTGTTCGTAGTCGCGTTCGTACTCATAGGGCACGCCGTTGAGGTAGAGGAAGTTGGCAATCTCGCACTCTTCGAAACTCTTGAGCTTCTCTCCTTGAAGAGACCGGACTTCATTGTCCCGGAGATACGCCCAATACTCTCCCTGAGTCCGGAATTCGAACTCGCTTCGGTACGGCGCAAAATGCCCAGCGAACCATTTGAGCATGACCTCTGAGAACCCGGGATCGGCGACAAGATCGCGAACGATACCCCTCAACAGGTCGAACAGGGCCTGATCATCTACAGCGGCGCTGGCCACGGCCGGACGTCTGCGTTCCGCTTCGCCGATGATGGACATGCCCAGGCTGTGGAAGGTTCGGACAGTAAGTTCGTCGCCCATCTGAACGCCGAGGCGTCTCCTGACCCTGTCCACCATTTCTTCCTGGGCGTCCTTGGCGAATGCCAGCAAAAGCAGTTCCGATGGGCGACGGTAACCCTTCCGAATGAGCCAGCCCGCCTTGGCAACGATGACCGACGTCTTGCCGCTGCCGGCGGCTGCAACGACCAGGTTGCGGTCTTCATCAACGACAACCGATCTCCGCTGCTCGTCCGTGAGCGGTCTTGCCTCGACATTGTCGAAGAATTCCCGTGACCGCACCAGTTCATTGGCCACGAACGTGTCGCAGGCTCTCTTCCGACAGCGTTCGGAATCATTCGAGAAGTCCTGAATCGCCTTCAGCATTCGGATTTCCGCGACATCGGACAGCTGTTGGGGCCACTGAGCGGGGAACCGGGCGCCCACGTCTTTCGCATCGCGCTCGATCGGGGCAAAGACGGTACGAGACACGTACCGCTGCGGATCCGTGAACTGCGCCAGGCGGTCGTAGACGGATTGAATCGTTCCGGCATGCGAGTCCAGGGCGCCTCGCCACCAGTCCACTCTCGCGCGCAAGAGCGTATCGCCGAACAACTGCGCGTCCGGCTTTGAGAGTCCGGATACCGTTACGCTGCCGGAGGTGAAACGCACCTGCAATCCTCCCCAGAACCACCCGAGCGTTGCCTCCGAGGTCTCGATTTCCCGGAAGGGGATAACCATCGATCCGGACGGTCGCTCCACGTTCAACGACTCACCGATCAACGTGACCGCTCCGGCATGTTCAGGACGAAGGAACGGGAACACGTACGAGGCCAGGCCGGAGCGCCCGGCACACACAGATCCACCGGGGTCCGAATGACGACTGTGCGCAAGGGTCATGTCCGTCTCCCACACATACAAAGTACATCAGTTGACCCGCAGCCACTGCCGATAGCGTGACCTTCGAGTACACTCCAAATACCGCCCGGCAGCCTGTCCGATCCAGGTTGGGCGGGTTTTTCTTGCAAAAAGCGCGCCAGACTGGTCGGATATCGACTGTAAGACCAGTCGTGCGGAAGGTCGCTGTTGGGACGCCTCGCATTGCCTTATCGGTTGCCGCGCCCGCGTCGATTCCGTCCCCGAAGGGAGCAGTAAGGATTCCGGCCTCGAATTCCGCGCCTGTTTTCCGTTGACACGCTTCCGCAAACCCGCTTTCTTTCGCCATTGGCGCCTGCGTCCGGACTCAGGTGGGGTCACCCGTCTTCTCCACGCATTGCAGTCTCAGTCGAGAAACGTGTATTGCCACAACATGCAGTTATTCCACGGTCAGGCGCGATCCAGCACGCGTCTGCCCGTTCACGCGTGTACCGTCCCTTGAGACGTTTTTTTCAGGCGAAAGGCCATTGAATGGAAACAGTACGCGACAGGCTGTGGATCTTCACCTGTGTGGCCGGATCGGACAACGACTCGCTCACATCCGCCGGGTACACGCAGGGCTCGCGGATGACGCCCGCCGAAGGCGCGATATTTCTTAATGTCCCCAACCTCCATATGATCCGGTGGCGCGGACTGCCCGCGTACCCGTACGATCAATTCGCCGTTACGTTTTCGTCGCTGAAACAGGTCACCTGGTCCATCGTGGGCAGCGGCGGGCAGGTGGAAGGGGACGAACTGCAGCGCGTGCTGGACCTCGCCGGGAGCCATCCCAACATCACCGGCGTCTATCTGGATGACTTCATGCGAAAGAACGGCAGGGGCGCGCTCAGCGTGGATGACCTCGCCGCCATTCGTCCCAGACTGAACGTTGCCGGCAGAAGGCTGGACCTGTGGGTCGTACTCTATATCAAACAACTCGACCTTCCGGTTGCTCCCTACCTTGAATACTGCGACGTGGTCAATCTCTGGACCTGGAACTCCGACGATCTGAACGACCTTGCACGGAACCTGGACCGCCTGGAAGCGATCAATCCCGGCGGCCGGGTTTCCCTGGGATGCTATCTCTGGGACTTCCACAACAGGCGCCCCGTCTCCATTCCGCAGATGGAGCGCCAGTGCGAACTGGGGCTCCGGTGGCTCCGGGAAGGCCGCATCGAAAGCATCGTTTTCCTCGCCAATACCACCTGTGACGTCGGGATCGAATCCGCGCCATGGGCACAGGCGTGGATCAGAAAAGTCGGCGATTTGCGGCTTGACGGTATCAAGGGATGAACCGCCCGCAATCGCGTCAAGAGTTTCGCGGCCATCAGACACATGACCGGGCCGCTGCACTGCAGAACTGAAACTCAATTTGGGAAGACGTGATCTTTTGTGTTTTTGTGCCTTTTGTGGCAATTGATTTTACGCGCCAAAACAGTTCACGACGGATATTGAGGAGACCACCGGAATGAAAGACAACGAGCGAGTCGGTGCAGGCGTTGCCAAAAACACATACATACCCAGCGACGGGCGTCACGCGTTCTACGCCAGCGGCCAGACGTACATGGGCGCGGCCGGTGAGAGAATGGTCGAAACCGTGACGTCCGAGCTACTCCAATGGGTGAATCACGACGATGGACGCACGACCCTGGACGCCTGCTACGACGGCAACTGGGTGAGGGTGTCGGACGACAACGGATCGGAGTGGGCGGATTTGGGACGGAGGGTACGCTTCGACGTGGGAATCGCCGAAGAGCAGTTGATGCCGGCCGGATTCAGCCTGGATACGAAGAACGATATCCTGGTGCGGTTCTACCGGGGGCAGAAGGCCGACAAGCGATGCTACGGCTACATCAATCAGGGCGCTTACCGCGCATTTTACAGCGTATCCGCAGATCAGGGCGTGACATGGAGCGATCCGGTCCAGATTATCGCCCGTGGGGACGGTTTCGACGCGGACCGCTGGGGGCCGGGCTTCGAGTACGGCGTTCGCGGCGGAATCCTCAACGGAACCCACTGCATCTGGATGGCGGACGGGTCGGTGCTGGCGCCCTTCACAGAGTACGAACGGCTGGACGGTACCAGACCCTGGTGCTTCAGGGTGGTCTGCGCGAGGGGACACTGGAAAGAGGACCGGAGCGGATTTGACTGGGAATTCGGGGATTTTATCGAAGTACCGCCCGGAAAATCCAGAATTGGATGCTGCGAACCATCGATCACAGCGCTGGAATCGGGCGCGCTGTTCGCCACCATGAGATGCCAGGGAAACGAGGCGACGGGCAGCTATACCATCCCCTACTCCGCCGTTTCGGAAGACGGCGGGATGAACTGGTCGCAGCCGGAACCGCTGCTGTACGACGACGGATCGAACGTCTGGACGCCCGCCTCCTGTACGGCCTTCTATGATTCCTCCGTTACCGGCAAGACCTACTGGATCGCCAATATCCTGGATGGCCCGGTTTATGGGCAGATCCCACGATATCCTCTGCAGATCGCCGAATTCGACACGGGCAACGCGTGTATCGTGAAGGACTCGGTCAGGCTGATTCAGGACAGGCCCGACGATGCGCACGAAAACGTGAGATACACCAACTTCGGTTGGTACGGAGACAGAAGGACCGGTCAACTGATCGTTACGCTTCCGGAGCAGTATCGACGCATGGGATGGGACGACATGGAAAAGCCCGAGGACTTCGCGGCGGATTGCGTCAGATATACGGTGGATCTGGAAGGGTAGGTGATTTGGTTCAATAAACGCGCAATGCCTGGGCGGCGCCTGTCTCTGATTGGTGGGGAGACGGAAGACGGTACAGGGGAGACGGCCGCACCGCACCCCGCCTGTGCCGCACGCCCGTTTGATATTTCAGTTGCTCAAGTATGTGCAACTGAATTCCATTTACCATTATTCTGTTGACATCAGGTGAGTTAAGGCGTGGCCAGATCGTGACGTGAAAAAACCGTTGTCCTTCGGGAATAATCCCAGAAAATACCGGCGAGATAGTTCGAATCATAGTTCGCCCCTTTTCGAGGTGACTGCAAGAGAATGACTCGGTAGGATGAAAGAGGAGGTAGATACGTGAAGCCTAATTGGAAGAACCAGACGATCTGGACGGGCGATAATCTCGATGTTATGCGGGGGATGAACAGCGCGAGCGTTGACCTTATCTATCTCGATCCGCCGTTCAATTCAGATGCCGACTATGCGGCGCCTATCGGGAGCCAGGCGGCGGGGGCGGCCTTCAAGGACACTTGGGGGCTGGACGATGTGAATCTGGCATGGCACGGGTTGATAAAGAGTGAATATCCAGGCTTGTATTCTCTACTTAATACTGTGCGTGAAATTCATAGTGATTCCATGATGTCGTATCTGATCTATATGTCCATTCGCGTAATGGAGATGCGACGGATATTGAAGGACACAGGGTCAATCTATCTACATTGTGACGACAACGCCAATTCGTACCTTCGGCTTATGATGGATTCCATATTCGGACGAAAACATTTCAGGAATGAAATCGCCTGGGAACGGACGCGGGGAAAAGGATTGAATCCAACCAAGTATGTCCGAAATTGCGATACGCTACTCTATTACGCCAACGGTTCAAGGCACGTTTGGAACCAACAATACGTTCCGTTTGAGCCGACTTATGGCCAGGATTGGCGTGTGGATGAAAGAGGCAAATGGGAAGCAGAAAACCTGACGGGCGGGAAGGCTGGCGGGCCTGAAGCATACGAGCCGTTCAAAGGTGTGCTCCCTGCAGCCGGACGCGCTTGGGCTCCGCCACCGCGAAGCAAATTTCCTACGGGTGTCGATCTGCCGGGCAACTATGAATCGATGAATCCTCTGGAAAAATGCATAGCGTTGGACAGTGCCGGGTTGATTTACTGGCCGAAGAAAGCTGGAGGAAAGCCCAGATACAAGAAATATCTGTCTACTTTGAAGGGGCGATATGCAAGCGATTTGATTACGGACATACCGCCTGTAAGTGCCCATTCAGCCGAGCGGCAAGGGTATCCAACCCAGAAGCCGTTGGCCTTGCTTCGCCGGATTATCGAGGCGTCTTCAAGCAAGGGCGATCTAGCCTGCTTAGTCGGCGGTTTTTGTGGTGTATGAGTCAAGTTTCAAGCAGCGAGTTTTGCTTGATCGCAATGGTGGTCGATCAAAGTTTCGAGTCTGTCGAAGGCGCTGCGTAGGTGGTTTGGCGTGTTCTTGTCGA
>CAZKDZ010000278.1:0-19734 GCA_964551635.1 uncultured bacterium
ACATGCCGTATCCCAGTGAAAGACCCCCAGTTCCAGGGCGCGGTCCAGGACCTCGAACCCCTCGTGATCCCCGATGCGGGATCCATCGTATACGGGGTCGCCCCATTTCCACATGCCCAGCCCGACAACGGATACGAACAGGCCGGATTTTCCGACCCGCCTGCACGGCATGCCTCTGAATTCCTCTGCCATTTTTCAGACCTCCAATGATTGGAATTATCGTCAGACATCCATCGCCACTGTGAACCGGTATCGGCCGGTTTACGGCGTTACAGCACGTCCTGTTCAGTACCTGTACCCTTTGTGTCTTTTGTGTTCTTTGTGGTAAGTTCTGCCGTTGCTTTTTCTGATTAAGGTTAAGCGGACCGGATACGCGGATGTCGATTGTGCCAGTCCGTCGCCTGCTCGTACGCCAGGCCGGCGGCCAGAACAGTCGCTTCGTCGTGGAGGTTTCCGATCAGCGTCAACCCCAGAGGCATCCCGTCCACAAATCCGCACTTCAGCGTCAGGGCCGGATGCCCGGTGAGGTTGGTTGTGGCCAGACTCGCCCCGGCTCTGCCGGGCGCAAGAAGCACGTCCCAGTTCGCCATCAGCTCCTCCATGTCCTGAATCATCAGGGAACGGACCTGCTGCGCCCGCAGATACTCGACCGCCGGCACCATCCGGAAACTGCGAAATACCGTGGGCCAGGAACTTTTGTCCGCATCGATCATGGAGTCCAATTCGCCCGCCCGGGAGGCGCTGTCGAACGCGGCCGCCGCTTCCACGCACAGCATCATCGACACCGCGCCGTGCGGACACGCCGGAAGCGTCACCGGCTCTACCCTCAAACCCAGGTTTTCAAACCCGCAAATCGCATCCTTGTAGACCGCGCGGACGTCGGACGATGCCAAAGAATCGAATTCAGCTTCGATAAAACCGATTCGCAATGCCTTCAGATTTGGCGCCGCGGGCCAATTGAACGGCGCACCGACCACGGACCGGTCTCTCCCGTCCGGTCCGTGGATCGCGCTGAACACGGCCGCGCAATCCTCTACGCCGCGGCACATGGGGCCGAGTTTATCCATCGTCCACGCAAGCGCCATCGCGCCGTACCGGCTCACGCGGCCGTAGGTGGGCCGCAGCCCCGTAACGCCGCAGGTGTGGCTCGGTCCCACGATGGAGCCCAGGGTTTCCGAACCGATGCTGAAGCCGACGAGGCCCGCGGCGGTCGCCGCGCCGGGGCCGGCGGAAGACCCGCTCGAGCCGGTTTCCGTATTCCAGGGGTTCCGGGTCATTCCGCCAAACCAGTGCGGACCGTTGGCGAGGGCCCCTGTTGAGAGTTTGGCCACGAGAACCGCGCCCGCGTCCCGAAGCCGTTCCACAACGGCCGTGTCGGTTTCAATTGTCTGTTCCTTGAATGGCGTGGCGCCCCACGTGGTCCGTATTCCCTTTGTCGCAAGCAGGTCCTTGGCACCCCAGGGAATCCCGTGCAGCGGCCCCCTGTAGCTGCCGGCCATGATCTCCGCTTCCGCGGCATTCGCCTGCGCCATCGCCAGTTCTTCGGTGAGCGAAACCACACAATGCAACGCCTCCCCGAATGCGTCCAGACGGTCCAGGTAGAGCCTGGCGAGTTCCACGGGAGACACCTGCCGCGTTTCCACCAGGCGGGCGAGCGCGCTCACCGGAAGAATGGCCAGGTCCTCCCGGGATTCCGGTCGCTCGACCGCGGAAGCGGTCAACCGGAACGGGCGCTGTTCTCCGGATGGCGGCGGTTTCACGCCGGGAAGGAATACCGAGGCCGGGCTCACGTCGTAGCCAACGTCCACCTCGCGAAGTTCCCGGTAACGGAGACGGTATTGCTCCACATCCCGCCTCATCTTCCCGCGCTGTTCTTCGGTAAAACGGATTCCGCTCAACTGCTTCGCGCCCGCAACACGGGCGTCTGCCACGCCTGCTTCCGCCTCCGCAATGCCGTTCAGCGATACATACCGGATCTCCGTATCGATATCCGGGCTGCATCCCTCACCAATATGCCCGTGTGTATAGACCAGCCGCGGTACGTCCACACGGTTGTGACCGGTCTGCCGTTCGAGGGCCGGCAGCCAGTTGGATACGTCCGGTTCGTTTGCCGATATCCTGTAGCCCGAAAACGTCTCCCCGCCGTCCCGCGACGTAAACAGCGCAATCTCGTTGGTGGAATCCGCCCAGCCGCCGCCCCTCCGGCAGACCGGACCTGCCGCGTAGATCACGCCGTCGTCCGCGATGCTCAGCGCGCACACGTCCGACATTTCACAGTCGCCGAACAGCCGCTCCGCGTGGGGCATCAGAGAGACCACCCTCCAGTCGTCCTTTCCCCTGGTGTAAACGAACGTCTCCGCCGCGCCGTTCTCCCGGCGATTCAGCGTGAAGCAGAGCGTTCCCCTTCCGCCCGTTACGACGTTGCCCATACGGACGTCGAGACCCTCGTCGAATTCGATAATGCAGGGTGAAGACGGGGTTGTGGGGAGGTCGAGCGCGCGTCCGTCGACGGTCTCCCAGTTCTCGCCGCCGTCGCGGGACCGCATCACGCCGAATCCCCTCCCGCGCGTGTCGCCATAGTCCGCTTCGGTCGCCCGCACGATGTGATAGGCAAGGAAGAGCGTTCCGCTCCCGTCGATGTGAAGCGCGTTCTCGAACTGCGTATACGCGGGAGGTCCCTCGGGGTCCACGAGCTTGACCGGGTCCGTCCACTCGCCGCCGCAAGTTTTTTTCTGATACACCAGCGACCAGGGCCGTTCCGCGGCGTACGACCCGCGGTAACAGGCGTGCAGCGTGTCGTCCGCGTCGCAGACCAGGCTCGGATACGTCGCCGTGGTTCCTCCGAACGGAGGCTGTTCCACCCACGACGTCGAGGTATTGGCGCGTCTGCTCACCAAGTGTCGGATCGGATTGTGATGGGGTCCGAACGCCAGGTGCAGGTAACCCCGCGAATCCATTGCAAACGCCGCTCCCGCGTGGTTGTCGTCCCCGGTACCCACGTAGACCGGCCTGCCCCAGCGTCGTGTCCTGTGGTGATAGGTACGCACGTAGATCTTGCAGATCTGATCCAGCCACGCCACGTGTGTTTTGCCCGCGTGGGTCAGGATCTTGTTGCTCATCGTGTACGCGGTTCCCCGCGTCGATCCGGTTGTAGAAAGCACCTTGTGTTTCATGATCATTTACCGTTCGGTTCCTGCTCAGGAGCGAATCAAGTTACACGTCGATCTTTACGACCCATCCGGATGTCGCGTCGCAATAGAGGAATCCATCTCCGTACCGGGAAAGGCCGTGCGGCTCCGGGTCAGCCGGGCCGACGTCGATCCGATCCCGCACCGTACCGGTTTCCACGTCAAGTTTCACGATCGTCCGGTCCGAGGTGTGGACAACCCACACGCCGTCTTCGACTCGTACCACGCCATGCGCCCGTCCGTACGGAAGGGGAATCACCTTTTGTACGGACCAATCCGAAATCCGCACCCGCGTCAGCGTTTGCGTCTTCAACGTGGTCAGCCATAGTGTTCCCGTTTCATACGGATCGTATTCCAGTCCGTGCGTTCCGCCCCCGCCCGGCAACGGCCATCGGTCCGTTGTGATTCCCGTCTTTGGATCCACCCGCAGAATCTCGCCCGAATCCGCGTCCGTGTCCCGGGGCGTTCTCCACTTCTTTGCCGAACCGTTGGCCGCCAGCCAGAGCGAACCTTCGCCCCAGGCCAGCCCGCTCGTGTTGGACGACTCAGAGGCCACTTCGGACCTCAGACGCAACAGCCCGTACTCGTCCGCATCGGAGACTTCCAGCAGGGCGGCGCGGTCCGTTACCTGGTCGACCACCCAGATGCCTTCTTCGGTTGCCTGTACTCCGTTCGGCATCGAGTACGGCGCTCTGAACCAGCGTTCGATCTTCGCACTCATGTGAGACGCTTTCAGATTGTGCGTGGTGATTCAATGTACACACGGAGATTCAAGAACTGCGGCCTGAGGAGATTTCCCTCAGGCGACTCGCCGGCCCCGGACCTCGAACAGCCGGTGCTCCACCCAGTCGTGCTCGCAGCACGGGCCCCTGGCAAACCACGCCCGCCCGTTGGACGGCTCCAGAACAATGCCGCAGATCGTCTGCCCGCATCCGTCCACGCTGTGCCGGCAGATCGAAACGGGGCTGTTCACGTGGTCGCCCAGCGCCGATTTTATCGTCTCCGCGTCCGGATCGGCAGACCTGCGCAGAAGCCGCGTTGCCCGGCCCCAGCGTGCGAGGCTCTGACCTCGCTGATCGTTTGCGCGGCGCTCCAGCGGTTTCAGGCGGTCCGCCAGATAGTGATTCGAGTGCGCCATGGGTCCGTCGAACGGGCTGGTGGCCTCGTAGTCGGCGGCCGTGGTCTCCAGGTTGTAGATCTCCCCGTGGCGGTCGCAAAGAACATAGTTCATGCCGGACGCGCGGCGGGATGCCACCACGGCGTCGATGGCGTCTCCGATCTGCCCCGTTGCGAGAATCCGCCGGATCACGAACGGGTAGGGCACGCCGGGCCCAGCGTCTCCTGGAACCAGGTTGTTGATGACCACGCCGATGCCTTCGCTGTTCATGCCGGCGCTCCCCAGCATTCCCGCCGTCGTGTACATGAGCGCGTCAGGCCCGGCGCCGGTGATTTTCAGCAGTACCGCCGCAGGCTGAAAGATTTCCACCAGGTCGTAATTCTGGCCGATTGCCGCTCCTGCGCCGTCTTCCGTGTCCGGGACCATAAACGTCGTACAACCCGCACCGACAAAGTTGGGAGAGAGGTGGTCGAAAATGTCCAGAAAGCCATTGAGCGCCATAATCTCCTCAACGGGAACACCGGCGCCCGCGGCGATTCCCCGGGCCTCCTCAACCAGGTCAGGAGCGTATGCTTCCGCGGGCTTCGCGTAGGTCGCCGAGATTTCAAGCACCCTCGTCTTGCTCAATACAGGTACGCGATGACGCCGGCTGGTGTGCACCAGATGGTCGAAATACACCGGAAGCAGCGCGCGAATCTCCTCCCGGAACACCTCTCCGTGCGCCTGCCCGCGATTCAAGGGCGGTCCGGACACCTCGAGGAGCGGAAAACCGTCGTTCATGGGCATTCTCCTTCATCGAAAGTACGGCGGCAAAACCATCCGTAATGCATTTACCCCCCGCCGGCAGTTTCCTCGTCTTCCCCGGAGTCCCGCGCCTGCAATTTCCGGGCTGTCTTCGGGGACCCGATGTAAAGTGAGTCGTAGGCGACTTTCGAACTCGGAAAGGGGCCTTCGTGCCGGGTGCCGTGCCACTGCAGATTGGTGAACATCGGATTGGTCAGCCCTGTTTCCGCCTCGCGCTTCGCGATCCAGGCGTCCATGCGGTTTCGGAGCATCCGCACCACTCCGGGTTCCTCTTCCGCAAGATTCACGTTCTCATCCGGGTCTTCCACCACGTTGTACAGCTCCACCTCGGGCTTTCCGTGGAAATCGGGCTCGAGCGCCACGATCAGCTTCCACTCGGGCGTGCGCCATCCGTGTTTGCGCATCCAGGTGGCCTCCGTGATATAGAATTCAGACCGGTTCGACGCCCGCTGGCCGCGAATCAGCGGCAACAGGCTGTCCCCGTCGAATGCAATCTTCGTGCGCACATCCAGAAGCTCGAGGAGCGTCGGCGCGAGATCGGGATGGCTCGTATATCCGTTCACGCGCAGCCCTTCCGGCAGCACACCCGGAAGACGCAGAATCAGCGGTACGTGCAGGGTGCAGTCGTACATCCCGTGATGATCGAAGTAACAGTCGTGATCGGCAAGCGTCTCCCCGTGGTCTCCGTTGTATACGACAAGCGTCTCATCGGCCAGACCCAGTTCCTCCAGGCGCGTGAGAATCCGCTGGATACAGGCATCCATATACGCGACTTCACCGTCATACTGCGCGATCACGTAGTCCGCGTCCGTAATGCCGGGCGGCATCCAGCTGAGATGAAAGTCCCGAAACGGCTTGAAATTTCGCACGGGCTCCATTGACGTCTTCGCGGGATCGCATGGGTCGCCGCTGTAGAACATCGTATCGTACGGCGGGGGCGGCAGGTAAGGCGCGTGCGGGTCCATATGCCGCAGAAACAGGAAGAAGGGCCGGTCGGTCGCCGCGAGCCGCTCCAGTTCGGGAATCGTGACGTCATTCAGCCACTCGGCCTTGCGAAGGGGCCGCTGCTCCCAGGACCCCCAGGCCTCGTAATCGAGGTACCTGTCGAATCCCCTCGAACTCGGATTGCCCGTGAAACCGACACAGGTCGTATCGTATCCGGCGTCGCGCAGAATCTCGGGAAGACTGGCTACCTCAGGCCGCAATCCACCCTGATGGCGCAGCGCCACGACCTGCGTGGAAAAACAATCCATGCCGGTCAGCATCGACGCATAGGCGGAGGTGGTTGGAATATGCGGGCTGTAGTTTTTCTCGAACAACACCCCCTGGGCGGCCAGCCGGTCCGCGTAGGGCGTCGTCAGCCGTCCGTATCCGTAGCAGCTCATGTGGTCGGCCCAGAGGCTGTCCACCCCGAAAAACAACAGATTCCGTTTGCCCATGGTCCACGAATCCCTTCCTGCTCGCAAGGCGACCGGAGAAACCCGATCGGGCGCTGCCGGCCCCGCTTGAACTTTCAGAATCAGTCCTGCATCAGCGGGAGTTTCACAGGCTGTCCGGTTTCGTAACACTGCAGCGCGGCAAACGCGATCTCGTGCGTAACGATCGCATCGTCCAGGTTGCAGTGCGACTCCGTATCTGTCTGAATGCATTCCACGAAATGGTCCATCTGCCCTTGGAACGGGTGGTGGGTTACGTCCGCGCTGTCCGGCAGGATGGCCGGAATCTCCACCCAACTGTTCTGTCCCGGATACTTGTGCGACCAGACCTTGTTGTCCTTTACGGTCCCCTTGTTGCCGAAGATCTCCACAGGGAACGTGTACGGCATGATACACCCGTAATTCACGGAGACCTTTCCGACTGCCCCATTGGAAAACTTCACCAGGGCGACTTCCAGGTCGTCGTACTCAAGGGGCAGGCCGTCCACCCACTTGTTGGCCAGGTAGTCGAACTCCTTCTTGAGTCCCTTCCGGTAGCCACCCGAGTAGGCGAACACCTCCACGGGCCGGGCTGCTTCGAACTCGCCCCGCGCGGCGAACCAGCGAAGCGAGTCTATGGCGTGGCACCCGCCGGTGAGGAACGCGCTCACGCCCGTACTCGTCTTCCTGGCTTCGTCCCACCCCGTCCACCAGCTTGCGATATCGTGCTGGTAGTCCGTCTCCACGTAGAAGACGTCGCCAAGGGCGTCGTCGGCAACCATGGCCTTGATGGTCTCGAACAGCGGATTCCACCGCAGCACGAAGCTCACCACCGTCCGCACGCCGGCTTTGTGTACGGCCCCGCGCATGGCCCTGATTTCGTCCAGGCTGTTGGCGATTGGCTTTTCGATGACGACGTGTTTGCCGGCCTCTGCGGCGGCGATGGTGTTCTCGGCATGAAAGCGCTGCGGCGTGCAGACGCATACGATGTCAATACCGTCGTGCGACAGCGCCTGCTCGTAGTTATCGTACAGCCCGATGCCCTCCAGGCCGGCCTCCTCGGCGCGCGTCCGGGCGCTGGTCAGTTTCCGGCTGGATACGGCCACCACTTCGGTATGCGGGTTGTTGGTGAATGCCATGATGTGCTGTGTTGAAACCCAGCCCGCGCCGTGTACCAGAACCCCCAGTTTCTCGGCCATTTCAAACCTCCTTGGTGTGTTTACCGGGCGGCGGGAGTCCGTGCTTCTCACAGGATTTGCCCGCGACCCGGAATCGCAACTACAACCGCGACTGATCGAAGAGCGGCACGTGCGAAAGGGCCGCTTCGCCAACTTCCAGTGAGCCTCCCGTCACCGGTTTGTTTTTCCTGATGTAAGTCATGAGCATGTCGTGATACTCCTCTGCGACGTCGGGATGATCTGCAGCCACGTTATGTAGTTCATTGGGATCGGACGCCAGATCGTACAGCTCCGGCGGCGCCAGCGGTTGCGCGTTTCCGTCCGCCGACGCGGGATTGTTCCTGACCCAGGGAGTCTGGTAGTTCCATTTCCTGCTGCGAACGCTGGCGTAGTTGCCGAACGCGGTAACCACGTTGCCCGGTCCGCTCTCGGTCTCGCCCGTGAGGAGTTCCTCCCCGAGACACCGATCCGGAGCATCGATCCCCATCAGCCCCAGAAGGGTGGGCATCAGGTCCTGGTGTTGCACAAAGTCATTCACGATCCTGCCGCCAAAGGCGTCCACGTCCGGGTGCCGGATGATCAGCGGCACCTGCGTGCATTGCCAGCGCAGCCGGCTGGGACCCTTATGGAGTTGCCCCTGTTCTCCCATCATCGTACCATGGTCGGAGAGGAAGACGACGATCGAGTTTTCCAGCAGCCCGAGGTCTTCCGCGGTTTCCATCAGCCTCCCGAACCACCGGTCGATCAGAGCGCACAGGCCCCGGTAGTGCGCCCGCACCCGGTGCACCTGGTTTTCGCTCATCCCCTCCGTGCTCGACGGAGGAAAAATCCACTCCACGCCGTCGTGGTCGTCCCCTTCGTAATGCTGTTCCACCAGGTGGGGAGGGGCAAACCACGGTTCGTGCGGGAAGAAGCACTCCAGCCAGAGCATGAACGGCTGCTGGCGTGCATTTTCCCTCAGGAATTCGATCCCCTTCCGAAGCACCCGCACGCTGCACCAGTCGGTCTCGTCTTTCCAATCCCGGCTGTTCATCAGAAACTGGGTCAGCACGGACGAGCCGCCGCCGGTGGGATCGAACCGCTCAACCGGAACGGCATTCCGGGGCCCGGCCACAACGTAGTCCATTTCCTGTCCGCGTTCCCAGTTGAACTGGACGAACCCCCGGTGGAAGTTCTTGCCGGGTTTGAACTGGTGCGGCAGATCGCTGATCAGCCCGGTGGCGTATCCGCGTTCGACCAGCCACTCCGCCAGCGTCACGTCCTCGTGGAACAGGGGATGCCAGCCGGCAAGCTGAACCCGGTCCCACTTCTGCGGCGCCCACAGGAACGGAAAAATCGGCCGCCCGGTATAGAGTACCCGGCGGGCGGGCAGCGTGGGTATGCCTTCGCCGAAAGCCGAGCCGAACCGTACGCCATCTTCGGCCAGGCGGTCGATATGGGGCGTGCGGACCGGCGAATCGTCCCGGTAGCAGCTCAGATGGTCCACTCGAAAGGTGTCGCTGCACAACACAATCAGATTCACCGAAGCCTCTTTTGGATTCGTACGGGGCGACGAGATGGAGCGCTGGATCGAAATATCCCGACGCGGCGTGTCCCCGGCGTATTCAAGTTCTCAGTCGACCAGGTTCCGGCCGCCGTCGTCCAGGCTTTCCGGGCGCTGCCAGTACGAGAACTGAGGCGTCCAGTCCTCCACACCGAGGCCGGCCAGGCCCAGCAGCGTCCACATCGCGCAATAGATGTCTCCCGGCCCGAACACGCACGCATTCTTGCGGAAGATCGTGTCCCCGTTGCGCTCGTAAACCACCGCGCCGGGGAAGTTGTCGTCCCCTTCCATGACGGACTGTTCCCGGATGTAATCTCCGCCGCGGTGGGAGGCCAGTTGAAACCGCCACCCGCGGGCATTCGCGAAACGGCGCTGGGTTTCCGGAGGGTCTTTCGAAAGCAGCGCCACGGCAAGGACGGACTCCAGATGCGGGAGCAGCCCGTTGAAGCCGTCCGCCCACAGCGTGCAGTAACGGCAGCCCTGGCCCATGTTGTGGATGGCCAGCAGCCGGTTCCGGTCGCCGAACAGGTCCAGCATCTTTGTCCGCCCGGACGTTGTATCAAACGTGTAATTGGGGACAGGCGTTGTGGGATTTTCCTTCTGCAGGGCGTGGAGTTCCGCCATCAGTTCACCGATTTGCCGCTCCAGTTCCAGGATTCTGTTGTTCGACATGTCCATCCTCTCGCAGCGGTCAGATGGCCCATCCCAATGAGCGCCCATGCGCCGGCGTCAGGCGCCTTCGACTCGCCGTTTCGTCAGATCACAAAACGGGCACATAACCTAATGCCTGAGCCTGAACCCCGCAAGCGGAATAGATATCGTCGAAGATAACTACCGGGTGGTAAGAAGGAAGAAGGAAGAAGGAAGAAGGAAGAAGTGAGAAAATCGGGTAGACGGGAGAAGAAGCCTTTGCCCGGTTTGTTATTCCTTCTGGCCTCCAGCACGAGAAGAAACCTCTCAAGGCAGACAATCTCTCCCGTCTAACGTCTTACGTTTCGCCAGGTGATGGGGCGGGGGGAAGGGTGCGTTGAACCGAACGCCATTGACATCGCGAAAAATACCGGATATTTTGAAACGAACGTTCATTTCCGGATCATCCAAACCATCTGCCAGGAATCCGCCATGCTTCCGAACGTGCTTCCTCTTAAGCCATATTTCCGAGAGATGATCTGGGGCGGCCGAAGGCTGCAGGAAGAGTACGACAAGGGCCTGCCGCCCGGCGGGACCTACGGCGAATCCTGGGAAGTCTCCGCGTACCCGGGTATGGAGAGCATCGTCGCGGCCGGCCCGATTGCCGGACGGTCCCTTCGCGACCTGGTTGAATCGCACGGCCGCGAGCTGCTTGGCGGGGAGGTTTTCGAGCGTTACGGCGGTGAGTTTCCGCTGCTCGTCAAACTGCTCGACGCACAACAGGACCTTTCCGTTCAGGTACACCCTGACGATGCGTACACCCGGATGAAGCGTTTGGGTAGATTCGGGAAAATGGAAGCCTGGTACGTGCTCCGATCCGACAACGGCCGCATCGCGTGCGGTCTGAAAGCCGGCGTTGACAGGTCCGAGTTCGTGGATGCCATCGACAACAGCCGCGTCTCGGATGCCGTCGAGTTTTACGAAGCCTACCCCGGCGACGTCGTCTTTATCCCGCCGGGAACGGTCCACGCCCTCTGCGCCGGTGTCATGGTGTACGAGGTCCAGCAGTCCAGTGACATTACCTTCCGCATTTTCGACTACAACCGCCTCGGCGCCGACGGGAAACCCAGGGAGTTGCATATTGACGACGCCCTGGCGGTGATCGATTTCGACGGTCCGCGCCGGCAACCCGTCGCAGCGTCCACGCTCCCCTCGACAGGGCCCGGCCACGCCCTGCTGACCGAGTCCGAACACTTCCGATTGGAGCGCTTCAATCCTTCTAATGTCAGAACCGACCATCCACCTCACAATTCCGTGTCGGCAGTCACGTTCATTCACGGCAGCGCCGGGGTCCGCGGCGGCGGCGACGCCTTCCTCGCGGGAAAAGGGGATACCTTTCTGATCCCCGCCGGCCGCGACTTTTCGGTCGTCCGACGCGACAATTCCCCCGCCGAATACCTGGTTGCTTCTGTTCCATGAGCCATCAACAATCTCGCCAAAACAATGCCCCGGGGAATCGATTCTCCGGGGCTTTCTGCGGACGACTTCGTCTGGCACGCAAATTCACTCTACCTGTGCATCGGCGTGGCAGTTCGCCATTTCGTCCGTAATCTGCATCAGATGTTCCAGTTCTTCAGGCGCGTATACCGGGATCGTCGCGCAAAAAAGAGGACGCCCGTAAATCGACGCCCTGAACGATTATGTCATGAATGCGCGAACCGATGTCCGCGTTGTCACGTCTACTCCTCTCCGTCGTAGTAATCCGCGTCCGTCATACGCCCGAGTTTGCCCGGCGGGCGGATGGCCCATTTGTCCGAATCCGGATAGTAGCACGGATCGCACACGGGATTGTCGGCAATGACGTAGTAGACCATGTCCTCGTCGTCGCTGGGATTGCGAATGTGGTGCGCCGTGCCGGGCGGCTGGACGAACACGTCGCCGGCCTCCACCTCGAACGTACGGTTGTTCCGCCGGACGATCCCGCGGCCGCTGACGACGATATAGAACTCCCACTGGACCTGGTGCGCGTGATACGGGAAGTTGGTCATACCGGCGGGAATCCGCACCCAATCCACCTCGAACGGCTGCCCTTCGGTTCCCAGCGCGCCCGAAATGTCCTTTCGCGACACGCAGAAATTCCCGCGCGGCGAACGATGCAACTTTTCCTCCAAATCGGGTTCATGGATCTTTTCAATCATATCGTGTTCCTCCAAACAAGCTGAGAACGATCTTTCAGTCGCCTCGCATCCAACCGCCGGCCACCCTGGCCAGTTCCTCCAGAACGGGTTCGTCGGTATTCCTTCGTTTCAGCACTTTGAAGCCGTGGTCCGCGGTATCCACCACATGGAGCGTCGCATGGCTCAGCCCGCGAATGACGGGCTCGAGCAGTTTCATGTCCGCCATCTTGTCCCGCTGCCCTGAAAGAAACAGCATCGGTACCGATACATCCTGCAGATGGACTGCACGTTCGGCATTCGGCTTTCCCGCGTGCAGGGGAAATGCGAAAAACACGATGCCCTTCAATCCATCCATCGGCTCCTGCGAACAGGCCATGGAGACCATTCGGCCGCTCATGGAATGCCCGCCCGCGAAGACTGGCAGGCCATCCGCGTAATCCAAAGCGGTCGCGACGGCGGCGCGAACCGTGGCCAGGCGCACCTTCTCTCCATCCATGCCCCCGCCCCGTTCGGAGTAGGGATAGTTGAAACGAAACGTCGCGATGCCCGCCTCGTTCAACGCGTCGCTCAGGTCCTGCATGAACGTGTGACGCATATTCGTGCCCGCGCCATGGCCCAGAACCAGCAGCGCCTCCGCCCCGTCCGGCCTCGCGATCAACGCCGACACGTCGCCCTTTTCTTCTGTCGCCAGAAACTTCAAATCTACGGTCTCAACGGGCATCTTATACCCTTCCCAGGTATGTCATCATCCCCACGCAATCCGCGATTCGTCCGGCGTTCCACACTCGGGGCCGCCGAGGTCGTCTGTCAATTTAAGCCTCACGACGAGGGGTTCGCCCGACTCGAGCGCTTGTTCAATCTCCGGCCACTCCAGGTGCGTGAGCCGGATCTTGAGCCGCCGGAACATGTCGAATCGATCGGACCGCTTCACCCCCCACGAGAGATAGAAGAACCGGTCCTTCGGTCTGCCCTGAGCGTACGGGCCCAGGAAATTGGGGGACCCGTCCGGTTGCTTACCCATCCTGAACTCAGGATGAAACACCACCCGTTGCCGGTCGGCCGGAACCTGTTCGATGACCTCCGTCCCGTGCTGGATTCCGAGATATACGGGCTCCTTGACCCCGGGTTCGTGTTTGTATGGGTCTTCGAAGCGGAGTCCCGGCAATCGCGAGCACAGGACTCTCAGTTTCAGCTGTTTATCTGACATGGATTCACCTCGAATCCGGTCTCGTCGATCCTTGCCGCCGCGTTTTCCGTATTACAATAAGGGACCCGCGCGGGATTTCCAATCCATTATTCGACCTGGGCGACTGTCGACGGCTCGCCACAGGTGTGTATCGCGCCCACGTTTATCTCGGTAGATTGCAGGTGTGTCTTGAGTCTCAACTACGTTTGACCGACGCCGATACTCTCCTTGATTGAAAAAATAACTGATTGATATTATTATAGATAAGTTCTATATCATCTACGGCGTCTGCAAAGGCATGACTGACGCCAAAATCTTGGCACGCTTCTTGATCTAATTACCTCCGCGTGAAATTCATCGAGCGGAGGGATCCTATGTGTCGCACTATCGGTTTAGTGGTCATTTCCCTTCTGGGGGCCGGTACGTCAAATGCGCAGGAGTTGGGAGTGAGTTTCTCCGGCGGTTATTCCATTCCCGGCGACGGTCGTCTCTTCCTTGATAGAAGTGGGTTCCGCGAAGATCGTTGTAATATCAGCGAAGGGGAACGGCCGTACGCTCAAATGACCTTCAACGGCAAGCAGGCTGGACCCGCTCTTGGCGGCGACCTCTTCCTGCGCATTGAGCCGGTTGACATGGGAATCGGAACCGTCATGTTTTCCAAAGGCGGGATCTCGGGCCAGTTACTCTCTTCAACTGCTCGCAGGGACGAAGTCGATGCGAGGAATTTTTCAAGGTATTTCAGGGCGGCATTCGTGTTTTTGCGTTACCGTACGATAGGAGATACCCCGGTAACGCCCTATTTTGGCGCCGGTATTGGCATATACGGGCTACGGGAACGTGACCCCAGGGAGCATTCCAATTGGGAAATTGGTGGATCTCTTCAACTGGTCGCGGGCGGCGAAGCCCGGATAGACCAGGGGTTTTACATAACTTTTGCGGAAATCCGTGTAAATTTCGCCGGCACCGAAGCCGCCGACGATTCGGAACCGGGCGCCGTGAACTTCGCAACGTTTACCATCGCCATCGGCCTGAGGTTCGCCCATTAGCCTCAAACCGTTAAGTCGCCGCCGTACACAAGAATGCCCCGCGGGTAAACTTCCGCGCACAGGCATTCAGGGTGAAACAAAAAAGAAGCCGAGGCAGCGACAGCCTCGGCTTTTCCTATGCATTTGGCCCTGAAATCTAGTCTTCCGACTTCCTCTTTTTAATAAATGCTGTCAATATACCTGCGATGGACGCTCCGCCAACGACCCCTCCGACTAACTTCTGGCCCAAAGACGCGCAATACGCCGCTAACGCCAGCGCGACTATTGAAATTGCAAATCCCATCCACTGGCCCCTTACAATCTCATTGTTCGAATACTCCATTGCTTTACTTTCCCAGTGATGTCTATGGGCTTGTTCTTTATCTGAAAATGCCAAAATCCGATCCACTGCGCCGGGTTTGACTTCCTCGTACTCACGATATAACGCCGGCGGCGGCAACGGGCCCTGAAAGGATGCAGATTGAATAAATGCAATCCGCGTGTTTTCGGGTAGGTTTTCGAGAATTTCGGGGGAAATATTCGCTAACGGATGCCCCGATTCTTGCTCTGGCACAGTTTTCTGGTCTGGCCTATGTGGTTTTTTGGATCTTCTTTTCCTCATTCTCTATTTCGACCTGATAACGCCCAATTGCATTCCACATATCTATGCCGATGGCAATTTGGTCGTCACGAAAAGTGCTCGTATACCGTTTCGGCGTGAAACTTGGGCCGTAGATTAAACCCCCAGAAGTTAGTCCAGTCCAAAAACCATATAGCCAACCGTGTCCGGAAGGTAGTTTTCCTCTATTCATGAACGTGGCCCCCAACTATCACTGTTCACTCTATTGAACCTGTCGAGCGAACGAAGAAAATATACCTGTGTCATGCTGTCAAGCAAAAACGGGTGAGAGTTTCATCTGAACTATGGGTGTTAACGCGGCCTGCCGCCCCGGTAAAAAGTCGGGACTGAGATCCAGCAGAGTCCTTGTGATTCGCCACTCACCTTGTCGTTCTTCTTTTCGTCCAACGTACGTCGCCTTTCAGGGAGACCGCAGACTCACATCCTCCCGCGTCCGTCATGCTCGACGGCGTCAAAGGGAAAATTCACTGATCTTGGTCAAATTGTCAAGAGGTGTACGCAAGCCATCTTGCGATTTTTCTCGGGTGTATTGAAAAAGCTAATGGGTTATTGGATTTTTACTTTGATATTCTCTTCTGCATCCTCGCCCAGGTATCACGCAGCGTAATCGTGCGATTGAATACGAGTTTCTCGGGCGTCGAATCCGGATCCACGCAGAAATATCCCAACCGCTCGAACTGGTAACGGCTTTCGGGTTTGGCGCCCTCGAGTCCCGGCTCCACGTAACAGGTCGGCCGCACAACCAGCGAATCCGGGTTCAGCGCGGCTTCGAAGTCCTCGCCCGTAATCTCCTGCGGGTCCTTTACCCTGAACAGTCTGTCGTACAGCCGGACCTCCGCTTCGATAGCGTGCCTGACTGATACCCAATGCAGGGTGCCGCGTACCCTGCGCCCGTCCGGTGTCGACCCGCCCCGGCTTTCCGGGTCGAACGTGCATCGAAGCTCAACCACGTTTCCGTCCTCGTCCTTTACCACGTCCGTACACGTGATATAGCAGGCCGCCCGCAGCCGCACCTCCCGCCCCGGCGCGAGGCGATGGAACCTTCGGGGCGGATCCTCCATAAAGTCTTCCCGCTCGATGTACACCTCCCGCGAGAACGGTACCGCACGCGTCCCTGCCGACGGGTCCTCCGGATTGATCTGCGCCTCGAACGTCTCTTCCATGTCTTCGGGATAATTCTCGATGACCACCTTGAGCGGATCGATCACGCCCATGACGCGAGGTGAGGTCCTGTTCAAATGTTCGCGCACGTACGATTCAAAGAGTTCGATCTCGGCCACGGTGGAACGGCGGTTCATGCCGGTTCGGCGGATAAAATCCCGAATCGCCGCGGGCGGCACTCCCGCCCTGCGCTTGGCTCTCAGCGTGGGCATCCGAGGATCGTCCCAGCCGCGTACGTGACCTTCGTGTACCAGTCGCCGCAGATGCCGCTTGCTTACAACGGTGTACGTCAAAAACAGACGGGAAAACTCGATCTGCCTTGAAGGGAAAATACCCAGTTCGTCGATATACCAATCATAGAGCGGACGATGGTCGGCAAACTCGATGCTGCACAGCGAATGGGTGACCCCCTCGATCGCGTCGGACTGCCCGTGCGCCCAGTCGTACGTCGGATAGATGCACCATGCTTTGCCTGTCCGGTGATGTTCCGCATGAATAATCCGGTACATGACCGGATCGCGCATGTTGATATTGGGCGAAGCCATGTCGATCTTCGCGCGCAATGTTCTCGAACCGTCCTGAAATTCCCCGGCCCTCATCCGGGCGAACAGGTCCAGGTTCTCCTCGGTAGACCGATCTCGATATGGGCTGTTCCTTCCGGGCGCGTTCAGGGTGCCCCGGTACTCCCGGATTTCCTCCACGCTCAGATCGCAAACGTAGGCGCTGCCTTCTGCGATTAACCTGACGGCCAAATCATAGAGATCATCGAAGTAATCCGAAGCGAAATACAGGCGGTCCCCCCAGTCGAACCCCATCCACTTGATGTCTTCCTTGATGGATTCGACGAATTCCGTCTCTTCCTTCACCGGGTTGGTGTCGTCGAAACGGAGATTGCAGACGCCGCCGAACTCGTCGGCCACTTCGAAATTCAGGCAGAATCCGAAGGCGTTGCCGATATGCATATAGCCGTTCGGCTCAGGGGGGAAGCGGGTCATCAGGCCTTCGTACCGGCCGGCGGCGAGGTCCTCCCGAATTGCGTCACGGATAAAATCGGACGGAGCGTTTTCGTCGGCGTCAGCTCTGCCGGCGTCGGCTTCGTTCATGGGGTACACCTCGAATCGTAAAGATAATAAAAATAACAATTAATGCGATATCGACATGTTCAGCCGTCGCCTTCGTCTTCCCTGACCCATTCCGGCTCCGTGAACAGGCTGCTGACCGACTCGCCATTGTGAATTCTGCGAATGGCTTCCGCAAGCAGGGGCGCCACGGACAACACCGTCAGTCTCGCGTTCGACTGAGTTGACGCGGGCAGAGGCACCGTATCCGTTGTCACAACTTCCTTCACTTCATCAAACGCGCAGAAGCGCTCGAGCGCGTTTTTCGTAAACAGGCCGTGCGTGCATGCGATTGTGATATCGCTGACCCGCCGGTCCCGGAGGCGGCGGATTAACTCGACAAGGGTGCCGCCTGTGGCGATCTCGTCGTCCAGAACGATGACTTTCCTGTCGTCGACGTCGCCCACGATCGCGTCGATCACCACCTCCGTGTCGGAGATGCGGCGCTTGCTGCCCGCGGCCACCGGCAGTTTCAGCATCCTGGCGAGATGAGCGGCGTCTTTCGCCCGACCAAGGTCGGGAGAGACGACCACCGTATTGTCCGGATCTCGGCCCAGAAAGTGACCGGCCAGTATGTTGAGCGCGTTGAGGTGGTCCACGGGTACGCTGAAGAAGCCGTGCACCTGCGCCGCGTGGAGCGTCATGGTGAGGACGCGGCTGGCGCCGGCCGTGTAAAGCATGTCCGCGACAAGCCTGGCCGCAATGGAGATCCGGGGCGCGTCTTTCTTGTCTGAACGGGCATAGCCGAAATACGGGATCACGGCCGTCGTGCGGGCCGCAGATGCGCCCCTGGCAGCGTCAAGCATCTGCAGCAATTCCATAAGATGATCGTGAACCGGCATCACCATCGGTTGGATCAGAAATACGTCGGCCTCCCGGCAGTTGGCCTCGAGCTGCACCTGGAAGCATCCGTTGCTGAACTGATTCAGCGTACTGCGGCTGCGGGCCACGCCGAGGTGTCCGCAGATATCCTCGGACAGTCGCGGATGCGCGCTGCCGCCGAACATCACGATTTCACGCATGGGTCGAACTCCGTGTACGGTAATTGCACCGGTATCGCGTCACCGGGGCTGATCGCCGAACGACAGCGACTCAACCGGAGGATCACGCCGTTACGACACACGCCGTTTCGCACAGTTTCCTTCTGTGCCTTTTGTGCTTTTTGTGGTCAATTTGATGTTGATCTTCCGTTGATCTGTGGTTAAGGACCATTTGAACCGGCAAGGCCGGGTGACTCCTCAAGGTCGCTCCGCAATCGATGCAACCCTTATCCCGTCCAGTTCCGCGGCGCTGAAGACTCCCGCTTCGAAGAGATTCAGATATTCCTGTGATACACTTTGTCCGAAGATCATGGGATCGTCCGTATTCACGGTAACCTCCACGCCATGATCGAAGAGTACTCGAATCGGATGCGACGGGAGTGAGTCCACAGCGCCCAGCATGACGTTGCTGGACGGGCAGACGTGAAGCCGAATCCGGTTTTTCGACAGCCATTGCATCACCCCGGGCGATTCAGCGGCCGCGATGCCGTGTTGGATCTCATCCAGCTCCAGGGCGCCCGCCGTCTCCCGCACGCGTTCGGCCCCGCCGAATTCGCCAACGTGCGCCTTCAACTTCATTCCGGCTGACATTGCATTTCTGTAGATAGGAATCACGGCGTCGACGGAACACGCGTTTTCGTCGGCATAGAGGTCGATCGACTGGAAAACGCCCGATTCGATTCCCTCGTGTGCGCGATGCACCATCTCCCTGTTGGCGACGAACTCCCGCGGGATGCCGAGTTCCGGCCTGAGGTCGACCCGGTCTCGATATCGCTCTCTCAGTTCCAGGATGGTGGACGCGAACTCCGCGAAGCCGCCCTCGAAATGACTGGCGGACCGCACGTCGAAGCTCATCTCGAGAAGTCGAACGCCGTCTTTGATTGCATCGTCCAGCGCCGCGTTGGCCGTAAATTCAAAGGCTTCCCGCGAACCGATATGGGGCCCCAGAACCCTGGTGGCATAGTCATCCATGGCCTTGAGGCCGGGCAAGGGTAATGCAGGCCGTTCCAGCGGGTAACCGAGCCAGCGCTCCACGTTCTCGATTCGCGTTCCGAAGAAGGCGTGGCGGTGGAAGTCGGCTTTCGGCGCCTGCTGAATTCCGCAAAGATCTCCATCCTCCAGAGCCTGTGTGAACGGAATCGTCGCACAGACCCCCTCAGATTTAGGGTCCCCTAATTCCACTGGCCGACCTGGTATTCCGAGAGCAAGAATATCTCCATCTTATTCCAACCTATATTCTCTACTGTGGAACTGATCTGCCTTTTCCATCGCATCGATTTCATTGTCCGAAAAACCCTCAAAGTGGCTTGCGCGTTTTCGCGCCGACAGTCGACCATTATTCTGGAGACAGAAACGAATGAAGAGGTCGATCTGCCTGTCGGGCATACCTATTACGACCAGGAAATTCGGTTATCGTGCGAGAATTATCGTTATTTTCCGGTAGACACCGAGAAAAACAGTTACAATCGACCCATTATCCCATGAAATTTGGCTGCCCCCCAGGGATTCGAA
>CAZKDZ010000279.1:0-16065 GCA_964551635.1 uncultured bacterium
GATGTAACAGACAGCGTCGTGCGGATGGATGTTCACGGCGCGCAGAACGCGGGGGTCCAGGCCGTCTTCCGTCATGTCGGGATAATCGGGATGCAGCAGGTCCCGGGACTTCAGCAGTATCTTCAGCCAGGTGCGCGGGAGTTGGCAGACATTGAGCGGTCCGTAGTCCAGGCTGGAAATGAGGGGCACCACGCGGCCGGCCAGTGCGGAGAATTCCCCCGTCAGGTCACGTTTGTAGAAAAGCGACCAGTCCTGGAGGCCGTTGAGGACCACGGCCGACGTGATCGCGCCGTCGTTGGGGATGCCGATGTCACCCGTGGTTTCCTCGAGCTTGTCCGGCCGGGTGTGAATTCGGGTGCGTACGGATTCGTTCCAGTTGTCGATTGCCTTACGGTCGAGAGCTCCATCGTTCTGCCGGAGGACCCAGGCTTCGAACTGCAGGTAGCCGGGCATGTTCTCACCCAGATAGGACAGAGTGTTCGACCTGTCCAGATTCAACACTTCGAGGACGGATTTGTCCAGGCCTTCGCTGACGTCCGGATACTCGTCATCGAGGATGCCGGCGTTCCGGAGCAGGACTTTCCACCAGGTCCGCGGGAGCTGACAGACTTCAAGCGGTCCGTAGCACAGGCTGCTGAGCAGAGGGATCATATCGGTGGCCTCCGTGATTGGGGTTCATGGGGCGCAGCACAAAGCTTCCGAAATGGAAATCGTCTCGGCCAGGAGCGGTCAATCGCCATTCTGACTTTCGATTTCCATCATTCCCAGTTCGGTAGCCGTCCGGATGACATAGGCGCTCTCCTCGCTGGTCAGCGGGCGCTGCGGTGGGCGGGGATCGCCGCAGTCGATGCCGAGTTTCTCGGATATCAGCGCCTTCATGGAAGCGATGTAGCCGGCGCGGTTGAAGATCAAATAGAGTTCGGCCGCCCGATCCTGTTCGGCCTCGGCAGTCTTGATATCGCCGTTGTGGTACGCCGTCCAGATATTGACCCACACGTCTGGAGACAGCGAGAGGGGGCCGTCCACGCAGCCGGATGCCCCGATCGTGAGCGCGGGAAGGAGCAGCGCGGCGCTGCCGATAAGGCACGAGAGGCCCATCCTGGCGAAATGGCGCGTGTTTACGAATGCCGGAGCGGAATGTTTCAGTCCGGCCAGCTGCGGTACCTGCTCCCGGATCGTCTCGGCCAGATCGAGAGTGATCTCTACATCCGTGGCCCCTGGAAGGTTGTAGATGAACAGGGGAAGGTCCGCCGCCGCGCCAACAACCCGGTAGTGTTCGGCGATTTCGTTCGGACCGACCCGATAAAAGAATGGGGGAACGGCGCAGATGGCGTCAACAGCGGCTGCCGCGGCGTTCTCGGCCATACTGGCGGCGCGTTCCGTGGTGGGCGCGCCCACGTGCATGATGATCTTCGCACGGCCCGAGGCCTGTTCGACGGCGGCTTTGGCGATGCGGGCGTTTTCGTCGTCTCCCAGGAGAACGCTTTCTCCTGCGCCGCCGGCAACCCAGAAACCGTGGGCGCCGGACTTTACGTTGTATTCAACGAGCCGGCGGAAGGCATCTTCGTTGAAGTCGCCTTCACGCGTCATCGGTGTGATCAGCGCGGGGTAGATGCCGCGGAATTCGTTCATTTGACGCCTCTTCGTTTCGTAGAATGCAGATTACCGGACTTCCTGCTTCGGCCCGCGCGGGCGGATCCGGGTATCGCGAGCCCTTCCTGTGCCTGAACGTCCCGGGCGAGGTCCTTTTCAACGACCGTCTCTCCATGCCGTACACGCGCGATGTGGCCGCCGGATTCGCCCCTCGCCGCGAACGAAACGAAGACTTCACCGCCGGAATCGCCGAAGCGGAGTTTCACGTTGCCCCCGGTCACGGCGGCCTTCGCATCGCTCATCTCGCAATGAGATTGATCTCCAACCTGTATGAGGTGCAGGAAGAGGTCCTCCTTCCGGGAGGCGCCCGGCCTGACTTCCATCCGCCATCGGCCCATCAGCTCAGGAATCTCTTCGTAGCGCATTCTGCCAATCGGGTATTTGTTTTCAACGATGAGCTTCGACGGGCCGGCGTCGATCGCATAGTTGACGCCGTCGGCGAGGAATTCCCTGCCGGGTCCGCCCACCTTTTCAAGAGTGGCGTCTTCGGGAAGGAGTGTCCGGACGAGTATGCGTCCCCGATCCTGTTCCGACCGCCAGGTGCCGCCATCCACCACGGGTTCGTTGGCATGGTGCAGGAGCCAGGTTTTCGCGTAGCCGGCGAGGGTGGACGTGACGCGATCGAATACGACGAAATGGTCCGGCGGAAGAAAGATGAACTGACGGACCATGAGCGCGCATTTGTCGGCATTGTAGACCGGGGTGGCGTCCGCGGCGACGTAGGTGAAGTGGGGATTGGTTTCGAAGGCGGTGATTTCGGAACCGGCGGTTCTGTTCTGCCCGCCCGCCTGCCCGAAGACCTCGCCGTTCCAGTACGGTGACGGCGCCTCGCCGGGCATCTTGATCAATATACAATTGTGTGCCACGGTCTGCGCGTAGTAATTCTGAAGGTTGTCGGTATTGCCCATGCGGGTGCCGCTGTCAAGGGCAAGGAATCCCTTCTTGAAGATCGTGAAGTGCGTTGCGTCGTAATGGCGGTGGCTTCTCAGGCTGCCCCCGCCGCAAAAAAGGGCATGGGTGTCGTGTTCGGCCGAGCCGGAACGCATGAAAATCTGACCGAGGTTTTCAAAGTGGCGCGCTGGCGGCAGAATGTCGGGACCCGCGGCAGGCGGCGCGCTGTCCAGGCCGTCGAGCAGAAACGGATAGATGGGCCACTTGTCGAGGAGGAAGCCGCCGCCGGCCATGTCCCTTATATGTCTTGCGAGTCCGGCCCACTCCGGATGGGACTGTCCGAACAGGTGCATAATGTGCGACATATGCGTGTACATCCAGTTCGTCCGCATGCTGTTGTCGGTATGCGCGTTGTCGCCGTAACCGAATTCAAGGTCCCCCGGCAGCCAGTTCCAGATCACGTAGTTGGGAAACATCCGGATGTGCGGCCAGTCGCCGGAAATGTCTTCACCTGTCGACGAATGAAGGGTATGGATGAAATTCCATTGCGCCAGCGGGTATTCGCCGAATGCGTATCCGAGCGTGGGCGAGGCTTCGCCGCCGTCGTCGCCGCAGGCTGCCGCCCGGTGAAGCAGCAGCCTGACGTGGTCGTCAAAGCCCTTTTCGAGAAAACGGGCCGCCCGGTAATCGTCGATGCCTTCTTCGTGAAGAAGGAGCCCCGCGAACCAGGCCAGGCTGGGCGTGCCGTAGAATCCGCTGCGGTGGTCCGAGCCGTTTCGGCGGCGGATGCCCGGTTTGTGAAGCGCTTCGTCCACGTGGTCGAGCAGACGAAGGGCGATCTCCTGCCGGTCATCGGACGCGAGGTCGTTCCAGATCCAGTCCAGGGTGACCAGGCACGCGGCACGGCTGGCTGCGTACCAGTTTACGGACTCGTTTTCGGCGTAACAGGCGTGGTAGTATTCAGCGCTGGCGCGCAGTTCGGAAACGAGCCGGTCCAACCGCCGGGCGGCGGGCTCCATGAGATAGACGATGGCCGAGCACATCATCCGGTGGCCCCAATCCCGCACTTCCGTTCCGTCGGGCAGCGGTGGCGGACGGTCGACAACAGCCCATCCCGTGTCCGGCGGAGCCGCCTCGGCGAAGGACCTGACCTTGAGATAATGACCCCTGTCGACGGTCGACGCGCGGGTGCGTATTACCGGGAGGGTGTCGCGGTTGATGAAGATCCGCGGGTGGTCCGGGCGGATTCGGGCCTTCCAGTCAGGGACGGTCTTCACGGAGAGATTCCAATGCCCTATTGCGGCTGTTCAGGCGTAAGGCGCCAGAGTTCATGCCCACTGGCGAAAAGGATACCGTCGCCCGCGGCGGCCAGAATCGGGTTCTGGCCGGGGCCCGCCGTGTGTACGACGGTGAGTGCCGCCGCTGCGGGGTCGAGCCGGACGATGCGGTTGCCGTGGGTGAAGAAGAGATCTCCGTTCGGGTCGGCCACCATCGGCCGGTTGTGGGGTCTGCCGCTCGTGAACGGAGTGCCAACGCGGCTGGCGTCGCGATCCGACAGGCGAATGACGAAAAGGCGGCTGCCCCCGTCGTAGTCGTCGGTCCAGAAAAAGACGCGGCCGGCGCTGTATCCCATTGTAATGAGACTGCGGGCGCCGTCGATTTCCCGTTCGTGCAGGACGGTTTCGGTGTTCGGGTCGAAAACAAGAAAGCGGGCGTTGCCTTCGGCCGGCCGGATATAGCCGTCCGCGATAACGCTGGTGCCAACATACACGTGTTCCGGGCCCACGGCCAGGCCCAGAACGGAATGGTCGGGTACCATGTGCCGGTACGACCTGTGGCTGTTGTCTTCGGGGTTGACAACGGTAAGCGCGCCGCCCCGGGCCCCGTAGTCCGGCATGGATCCGATATAGAGCCTGTTTCCCGGCCCATTGAGAATGCCGGTGACGGGGCGGTACTGTTCGTCGCCCATCGGGCCCAGATTCCGGGGGTTGTCACCCTCCGCCGGACCGGGTCGCCACGGTCGTTGCGGATCGTATACCGTAAGGACGTTGTGGGTGTACGAGATGCTGTAGATCTGGCCGCGGGCTTCGGCGCTGCCGTAGATTTCGCCGGAACCGTTGCAGGTCAGGCCAAGCACATCCGCCCGTTTTGACCCGGGTTGCACGCGCGTGAGGGAAAGACCCAGATGGGCCGAACAGTAGATGCCTCCGGAAGCCGCCGGCAGGATGGAGAAGATGCCGATGGGAGGATTCTCGATCTCGGTCCGGTGGAGATCGAGTTCGGCGGTCCTGATATCGCAGATGCCGTAATACTGCGAATGGCCGGCGAAAAGGACCCGGTACTCGTCAAGGAAATAGTAGTTTCCGCGGCTTGGGACGTGAGGAATGCGGCAGACGAGGTCGGCCGTGTGCGACGTCATATCGATGGCGTAGATGTACCCGTCGTCCACGCTCAGGAAAGGGCGGCCGTCCGGCGAGGCCATCAGGTTCCGTCCGGAGGTGATCGCGGTCTTTACGACGAAGGAGCCGAGGAAGTTGAGGTCCAGCGCGGAAAATCGACAGACTTCGATTCCACCTCCCGGGTCGCCGACGGTGACAAGGAACTGGTCCCCGAGCCGCAGGAAGCTGCTGTAGGCATCCGCACGCCCCGTCAGGTGGGGCGGTGAAACGACATTGACTTCCCTGGTGCGGGGGTCGACGGAATAGACGCCGTGCTGGAGGCCGTTGAGAATACCGATGTGTCCGCCGTCGGCAATACAGGCGGCGAAAAGCTGATGGTTGCTCCCGGCGACGGGGGTTTCATCGTATTCGCCGGTGTTCCGGTCGAAACTCACGCAGTTGCCGGAGGGGTACCCGGGCATGTACAGTCGTCCGTCCGGTCCTTCGACCACGTCCGTGAGATGGGTGTTTTTCGTGGACTGGCGATGGGGTGGGACGTCTTCCCAGGACTCGGTCATCGGGTTGAAGCAGGCGAGCTGTCCCGGGCCGTTCATCCCGAACCAGAGCTTGCTGTCGGAAAGGAGACGGACCTTCCATGTCCCGCGGCCATCGGGCTGGGCGAATGACGCATATTCATGGCGCTCGAAGTCCGTGCGCACCAGGGCCGGCGGCCGGCCAGGGACCGCGGAAAACATGGACTGGTAGAGCACGCGGCGTCCGAGTTTGGGGTCGAAGATGAGCTCCCCGGTGGAATTGGAGGGCGCCAGGAAAGGGACGTCGCAGATTTTCGAAGCGTTCATTCAAAGGATCCTTCCATCAAGTTCAGGACATTTCAAAATCGCGGCCGTCGACGTGAATCCCGCGGCCCCGTTCGTGCAGCGTCACATCGGGCGGGGTATCGCCCTTCGCGAATACCCACCAGACATACGGCGCGGACGGGTCTGCACTCGCACTGAGCGTGAGATGGCCCCTGGATCCGGGAAGGCGGTCAACGTCTTCGTCCGAGATCCGCGCATTGGGCGAGCCGATCCAGAGCGTAAGCTCGGGCGTGTAGATGCGCGCCCTATTGTCCTGCACCCACCAGGCCGCGTCCGGATGTCCGTGCCAGTAATAGTCGATGGTCTCAACCGATCCGCCCTGTACCCGGTCGGCGAGGACCACCAGGTCCCTTTCCGATAGCCACAGCGTTCTGACGACCCGTTTCAACGCCAGCCCGTCCGGGAATCCGGCCGTCAGGTCCAGTTCAGCCATATGCGTGTTTCCGTTGCACTGGCGCAGAACCACCCGCCGGTCGGCCGGCTTCTCCGTCTGGGCCGTCCCGTTGATGACAGGCGCATTGTGTGCCGTGGGCCCCAGGGTGAACTCACGTTCTCTCTTCTTCATATACTGCTGGTAGCCGGGGTCCGATAACGGCCAGCGGCCCCGGGCGCCTATAACGATGGACCCGTTGTCGTTCTGGATGTGGCTCATCCTCGAATTGCTCGCCGCCATGGCCACGGCCAGGTCGTCGGACTCCCAGCCGCTCCTGAGAACGACAGCGTAGTGCGCATCGACAGCCCCCGCCCGGGGCGGTTCGCACTCCTGATCGCCGTCAACCCCGTGGAGCGCCGCCAGGGCATCTGTACGCAGCCAGCGAAGGCCGCAACGCTTCAGGTACCAGCCCGTTCGCGGAGACGCCCCGAACCGGAAGAGTTTGGCGTGGCCGGATACGTGAAACGGCATCTCCCGGGGTTCCGCGTCGCTCAGCTGGGCGATATTCGCAATCTCCCCCGGCGCGCCGAGCGCGATGGATTCGTCCAGGACGTCGCCGAATCGAGGATGGTCCATCAGGGCGGCCCGTCTGTCCGGGGAGACCGTCCCCAGCCAATCCGCGGCGAAGTCCAGGATGTATCCGTCGTAACCCACGCCCTCCGAATGACCGGTCTCGCGGAGGTCCAGGATCGCGCCCAGGAGCGCCTCCAGCCTGCGGTTCAACGCGTTCGCGGACGGATGTGAAATCCCGTTTGCGGCCAGGGCGAGGCCGACCGTGCCGATGAACGGGATATTGTGCAGCGCGGTGTGCGGTTCGTCCAGCGCGAGGATGTCGTCCTTGCTTTCAAATTCGCCGTGTCTGGCATCGGACAAGGGGAGTGTGTCTTCGATATGGCGGTGAAACGCCCGCTCGATCTTCGTCCGAAGGCGCGATGGCAGCCAGTCCCAACGGGTGTGGGCCTGCCAGAGAATGCGCAGCGCGTGACCGGAACTCAGATCGGGGTTCGGCAACTGCCGGTAGCACGGCCACCCGGCCAGCGCGTCCAGGTCGGCAACGGCCAGTCGGCGCGCCTGCTCATCGTCGAACCAGGACGCCGCCCACCCCAGGCAGAGGATCCGCTCTTCCAGGCTCCACGTCATCCAGATGGACCATGGATACGCCTTGATGCCGGGGATCGGTAAGCCGGGCAGGGTAATCTCCCGGATCGGAAGTGGATACGCGATCTTCCGTCGGACCCTGTAATAGTCGGCAATCAGATGGGTCTGGGGTTTGTAACCGTCGGCGCGCCGGCGAATCTCGGTTTCGATTTGCTCTCGCTGCATCGACACTGAATCCTGGTTAATGATCGTATTTCTCCGGACCCCAGTCGATTTCCTGATGCTGCTGCTTGAGGATGACGGCTTTGTGGGACGGCGCATTGTTCATCAGAACCACGCCGGGACCGACCATGGCGCCGGGGCCGATAATGCGGCCCGGCATGAGTATGGTTCCAACCCCGGTACGGGCGTAGTCGCCGAAGAGGGCGCCCGAAAAACCGGTCGCCGGATGGCGGATACCCTTTACTTCCACCTGCGTCGGTCCGTCGTCGAACCGGAGTGTGCCCACCTGGGTGCCGGCGCCGAATTCCGCGCCTTCCCCGTAGATGCCGGCAATCTGCATCTGGTGGGTGATGCGTCCGCCCGCCAGAATGACGCCACTGAATTCTCCAAGAAAGGTGATGTGATTATTGCGGTCGACGAATCCCGAAACCTTGGCGAAGGGTCCGATCCGGCAGTCGTCTCCGATAACCGTGTGCGAGGCAATCTGGGAGCCCTCGTAAACGTGCGTGTTTCTGCCGATCCAGACGGGTCCGCTGATGCGCGCTCCGCGTGAGACGTTTGCGCCTTCGTCGACGAACACCGGGCCGTCGATGTGCGCGTCAGGATCGACCCGCGCGGTTTCGGCTATACTGGAGGATTGCAGGCGCCGTGCCATTTCCCGCACCGCAAGATGGCAGACCGCCTGGGGCTCCCAGGGCATGTCCATATCGAAGCAGACGCCGTCGGAGGGGACGGCGGCCGCGGGTCGGCCCTCCCGGTACATAAGCGCCAGGGCGTCGGCGATCTCGTGTCCCTCGGGGGGCGTGACTCCGTTTTGTACGCCGGTAACAAAATCCGACGTATTGCCGAGGTCTCGGAGCGCGTCGTTCCGGAATACGTAAAGGCCGGACAGCGCCGTGCCGGAGGACGACCGGGGCTTCCAGGTATAACTAACGATATTCCCCCGGCCATCGGTTTCCGCGCGAATGCGCCGGTTGAGCTGCTCGCTGCGGTGGACGGCGGCGACCGACCGGTTGGTGAAGCCATCCAAGAGTTGGGAAATGACTGTCTGTTCGAAGAAGAGGTCGCCGTACGCGACCAGAAAATCGTCGGTTCCGATAAAGTCTGCCGCGGCGCAGACGGCGTGGGCCGTGCCGAGCTGCTCCGGCTGTTCAATATAGGTGACTTCGCATCCGAACCGGCGGCCGTTGGAAAAATGACTGCGAATGCGACCGCGCCGATGGCCGACGACGATGCCCACGTCCCTGATGCCGGCGGCCACGATTCGCTCAATGACCCATTCCAGCAGTGGCCGGTTGCAGATGGGAAACATGGGCTTGGGCCGATAGTGGCTGAAGGGATGGAAGCGGTCGCCTTTGCCGGCGGCCAGAACAATGGCTTTCACGTGGGTACTCCTGGTCGTTCAAGTCATTGGGAACGAATGCGGTACGGACGCGGCCGGTGCCGCACCGGCTACCGGATGGGCTCCGGATCGATGGGACCCACGGGAACTTCCGTGAGGTCCTCCGAGAAGACGATCTGCCCCTTGAAAATGCGCGCGGCCTCGGCCACGAGGCGTTCCCGGACGCCGGGCGGCTCCAGCTGCTCGGTAACGTGGGTCAGGACAAGCGTGCCAACGTCGGCATCGCGGGCGGTCCGGGCGGCGTCCAGGTGTCCTGAGCAGCAGCCCGTGATGCGCGGGTCCAGTTCCACATTGTTGATCAGGTGGCACATATGGATGAGTACGTCCGCGCCCCGCGCCAGATCCGTCAGGCGGCTCGTGGGCGCCGTATCTCCGCCGAAGACGATCGTCCCGTACCGGGTGTCCAACCGGTAGGCCAGGCACGTGAGCTGTGGTTGGACGTGCACGACTTCTGCCGTCTCGACCCGCCAGTTCCCGGCCTGAATCCTCGAGCCGTCCGCCACTTCGGTGACAACGGGATCCGGCCGTTTCCGGGGAAGGATCCCGCCCCGTCGTTCGTAGACGAATTCGCTTCCCGGATGCCGTGTTCTCGCCTCGAGGTCCGGCCCGAAGGCGCCGTCGCGGCCCAGGAGCCTTTCCGTCATGCGTTTCAGCGGGGCCGGTCCGTAGACGTGGAGTTCGGGGATCTTTCCCGCGCCCTGGTCCCACCGCGTGAGCACGATACACGCGTAGTCCACGCTATGATCGTAGTGGAGGTGGGTTAGAAAGAGACGCGTCAGCGCTTCGGGCGGCGCCCCCGCTTCGAGGAGGCGTCTTGCTATGCCCGGGCCGCAGTCGAACAGCAGGACTTCCTCGTCGAACGTAACGAGATAGCCGGAGCCCGCACGATGCGCAAGCGGGGTCGGGGTTCCTGTGCCGAGAAGGGTCAGTTTCAGAGCCATGAGACTGAACTCCGTTGTTTTCGCACGTTACCGGTCCACGTCGGCTTCGAAGTGGCGGACGAGGGGGGCGAGTTCGTTCCAGAATGCCTCCGGTATTTCAACGTCGCCCGCTTTGGCGTTGTCACGGGCTTCGGACGGAACGCGTGCGCCGGGTATGGTGGCGGCCACCTGGGGATGACGCGTACACCATTGCAGAGCCGCGGCAACCAACGGCACGCCGTGGCTGCCGCAAAGGTCCTGGATCCTTGCGACGTGTTCCAGGCAGGTCGGGCTGAAACTGCGGGCGAGGTAGTTGATGCCGTCAATGGGACCTGTGGCGAGCAGTCCCCTTTCCACCGGCGTGGCAATCACGAGACCCACGTCGTGTTTAACCGCCGCCGGCAGGATCCGGTCTTCCGCAAGCTGATTGATCAGGCTGAGCGCCTCGGGAACCACGGCGGCATCGAACTCTCCGGTTTCGATGTACGAGGCGTTGGTGTGCGGGTCGTTGGTGGCGGTCCCGACAAAACGCGTGACGCCCGTATCCTGGAGTTTCCGAAGGGCGCCGAGCGCACGGTCCTTTCCCATGACTCTGTCGACGGGCACGTCCATGGCATCGTGGATGTAGAGAACGTCGAAAGCGTCGACTCCCAGGCGCCGCCGGCTCTCCTCCACCTGCCACATAACGGCGTCATAGGAATGGTCAAGACCCGCGGCCGTCTGCCCCACCTTCGTGGTGACCGTACACCGTTCCGCGAGGTCGGGACGCTGCCGCAGGGCCTCGCCGATAATGGATTCGCTGTTGCCCGAACCGTACAGCGGTGCAGTGTCGATCAGCGTGGAACCGGCTTCCATCGCCGCATGCACCGTCGCAACTCCCAGTTCGACCTCCATATGGCTGGACCGCCCCGAGACTTCGCCGGAAGACGCGGGCTGATCCGCGTTCCATGTTTCCATGAAGTCGTATTCGGTTGCCGCGCGGTTGGCGTCAGCGATGCCGATGAAGCCCGTACCCAGGCCCACGATGGGGACTTCAAGTCCGGTTCGGCCGAGTCTTCCGGTCTTCATCGGCAGGCCTCTCAAGTGATCGGGATCGCGGAATCGGCGCCCGTCAACGATAGACGGGTACAGGGCGGCGTTCAAGATAGCATGAGCCCGTTACGGGCGCAACAGGCTTCTGTTCGACGGGTCAATATACCCATTCGGCGCTTGCCTTTGGCCGGTGGGGGTATTATCATAATTCCGTTCCAGGGCGAGACAGTTTCATCACCACGCCATCAAGGAGGCGGGTATGCGAAATCGACGTTTGTGCGCGGTGGTTGCGGGATGCATGATCGCAATCACTCCGGCCCTTGCGGAGAAAGCGGCCGAAGGAGAACGATGGTGGCCCTCGGAGTGGGGACCGGAAGATCAGCGGGGAGCGGCAAACCGGCTGACGCCGCAGAAGGTAATGGCGGCGGCGAAATTGATCCGGACGGGCAAGACCTACCAGCTCGGACGGGTGTACGAACCGGGCATTCCGCTCTTCGGCAACCGTCACTACAGTCTGACCATTCCCGGTTCGCCAACCGGAGGCCCCGTCGGCGAGAACCAGCTGATCTGGTACGATGAGATGTTCAGCGGCGAGATCGGACAGGTGGGAACCCAGTTCGACGGATTGGGTCATATCGGTACGCGCGAGGGCGATAAGGACATCTTCTACAATGGATTTACGCGGTCTGAAGTGGGGACGGCTTACGGACTCGAGAAACTCGGGATCGAAAACGTCGGAGTGATTTTTACCCGTGGCGTACTCGTGGACGTGGCGAAGTTCAAGGGGTTGGAACGGTTGGAGGTGGGTTATGTGATTTCTGCGGCCGACATCGAGGGGGCCCTGAAAAAGCAGGCAGTCGCGGTCATGGAGGGCGACATCGTGCTGATCCGCACCGGCCACGGAAGATTGTGGATGGTGGATAACGAGACCTATAACTCGGGCCAGCCGGGTATCGGGTTGGAAGCCGCGCGGTGGCTGCTTGAAAGGAAGATCGTCATGGTCGGCGCCGATACATGGGCGGTCGAGGCCGTGCCCGGTGAAGACGCGGAAGGCGCGTTCCGGGTCCACGAGTTGCTGATACAGCGTAACGGAGTCTATATCCTGGAGAACCTGGACCTGGACGGTCTGGCGGCGGACGAAGCATACGAGTTCGCGTTCGTATTTGCGCCGCTGCGGCTGAAGGGCGCCACCGGGTCACCTGGAAATCCGTTCGCAGTCAGGTAGTACGTCTCTGATCCGACCGGGTGCGCCTGAGGTCGCGCGCACTTGTGCAGACGGGGGATCTCGTGATTCAAGATGAACAGAAGCAGCGATTTCCGGAACTGGCGCCTGAGCTGGGCTCGCGGCGGGTGATGGACTTCCTGAAGTTCTTCGGGCCCGGAGCCGTTATCGCGTCGGTGACGATCGGGAGCGGGGAGACGGTGTGGGCATCGCGCAGCGGTGCGATCTTCGGCTATGCGATGTTCTGGGCGTTCAGTCTCTTCTGTCTCACGAAGGGGGTGCAGGTCTACACCGCGGCGCGGTACATGACACTCACCGGCGAACATCCGATGGAACGGTGGGCTGCCTTGCCGGGCACGCACGGGCTGTTTCCGGGCATCATCGGGGTGGTGGTTATCGTGGCGTTCCCGTTCTACCTGGCGAGCCTCCCGATCATGCTCGGAACGATCACGTCGTGGGTGCTCTTCGGCGACCCGGGGATGTACCCCCATGCCATCGCGATCCTGTTCATCGTGCTGCTTGCGGCGCTGACTCTGATGCAGAGTTACGGGTTTCTGGAACGCGTTCAGTTGACGCTCGTCGGCTCGATGCTGGTGGTCATGCTGATCGCGACGTTTGCCGTCAGTCCGGACTGGCTGTCTGTACTTGCCGGCGCGTTAACGCCTGCCCTGCCGGATTACCCGCAGTGGGTCAAGTCGAACCCTGCATTTGCCGACCGTACGCTGATCGTGGAAATGGTCGCATATATGGGCGTTATGGGCGGTGGCGTACAGGACTATGTGGGCTATGTGGGCATGATGAGGGAAAAGGCCTGGGGTTTGATCGGCAGGGTGACGGGTGGAAGCCGAAGTCCTTCGCTGGCCGAGGATGAAAGCAACGTCCGGCTGGGGCTCAGGTGGCTGAAGGCGCCGCTTATCGACTGTACGGTATCGTTCGGCAGCGTGCTGGTGTTCACCGCGACGTTTCTCATCCTCGGGGCAACGCTGCTGCATACGAATCGGATTGTGCCGTCGGGAATGGATCTCTACAACTATCAGGTTGTCTTCCTCACGCAGCTTCATCCCGGCCAGACGGCGCAGATCCTCCTGTCGGCGCTTTACAAGGCCGGTGTTTTCTTCGCTGTATTCGGTACGGTCTACGGTGCGTTCGAACTCTACGTGCGGACCGCACACGAATGCGTTCGATCCACACGGCCGCAATGGCGGGACCTCACCCTGGGCAAGATGCGACTTTGGACGCTTTGCTATTCGGGCGTTGCGGCTACAGGGCTCGTGATCTACGCCTGGTGGACGGCAGTCCTGGACCCCCGCGGCGTGGGGTGGAACCCGATTTCGATGATGACCATCCCTCTCCACGTCACCGGGGTTCTGCTGGCCGGGCCCTGGTGCTTTGCCATGGTATGGACCGATCGCAGATACCTTCCCCAACCGTTCAGGATGGGTCCCTTGCTCGTCACGCTCAACATTCTGTGCGGCATCGTATTCACCTGCTTTGGCGTCCTGGCCGTGATTGAGGATTTCAAGCCGTTCTTCAGGTAACGGCGCCGGCACGGGACACCTTCACACTCACTTCAGATGACATCCGTCGTCCATCCGTCATGAAGACCTATTCCGAGACCGGGAGCGGTACGGCCGGGTTAAAGCTCAGGGAGGTCTGTCTCGCAGGAGTGGCCCTGGCGCTCGTTACGGCGGCTGTCCTGGCGCTGCCGGAGCGGCTGGGCAGAGGCGAGCGTCTGGATCGGCTGGGGCGGGCGGAGGCCCTGATGGCCCGTACCGCGTACCGGAACGCGTTGCAGATCCTGTCCGACGTGGACCTGACCGGGATGGACGACTGGGCGGTTCGCCGGGCGCGACTCCAGCGGGCGCTGTGCCTGAAGGCGCTCGGGCGTTTTGAAGACGCGTTGACCGGACTTCGCGCCGTGGAGCCGGCGTCCGAGGCCATTCGCGACTACATGGACTTCTGGATGGCCGAATGTCACAGGGAACTGGGCCGGGCCGACAGCGCCCTTGTGTATTTCGAGCGGGTTGTCGATACACGGCCGTCGGGCCGTCTGATGGAAGACGCGGCGCTGTTTGCCGCCGGACTCCATTTGCAGGCGGGTGACGCGCGGGCGGCGGCGCTGATGTATCGCCGGCTGCCCGACGGGAGCGAGCGGAAGGTGGGGGCGCTGGTTGGCCTCGCGACCGCGCTGGACGTTTCCGGTGATGCCGCGGAGGCGCGGCGAATCAGGCTGCGCGTGGTGCGCGACCATCCGGAGTCGCCGGAGTCGCTGGCCGCGATGGATTCGCTGGGGCGATTGAATACGGTGCAGGAACGGTTTTACGGGGCCGTCGCGTATTCGAGCCATGGGCGTTTTCAGGAAGCCGTGGGACTGTTCCGGCAGATTGCCCGGCAGTCCGGTCAATCCGGGTGGCGCAGCCGGGCTCAGCAGGAACTGGGGCTCGCACACTTCAGACAGAGGGACTACCATGCGGCCCGGCGGGCATTTGAGAAAGCCCACCGGCGGTACCGTGTCCCGAAAGCCCTGTTCTACCTGGGGCGCTGCTCCGTAAAGCTGGGGCAGGATTTGAAGGCCGCAGGGCAATTCCGATCTTTCGCTCGCCGGTATCCCGCGACCCCCGGGGCTGCCGAAGCGCTATGGCAGGCGGCAATGGCCTATGAGCGTCGGGGGAGGCGCGCAAAGGCGCGGGAAGTGTTTCTGAATCTCGCCGCCAGTTACCCCCAAAGCAGTCTTGCCGACCGCGCCAGGTGGCGGGCGGGCTATGCGCTCTTCCGCATGGGGCGCTTCGAAGAAGCGGCGAGGATCTTTGTTCAGTTGGCGGGCCGGACGCCGGAGAATTACATGCGGGACCAGGGCGCCTACTGGGCCGGCAAGTCTTATGGGCGAGCGGGACGTCCGGAGTTGGGCGTCAGTTGGCTGCGGCGTGCGGCGGCCGGGTTTCCAACCTCGTACTACGCTTCCCGGGCGCGCGCGGTTCTGGAGTTGAAGGACCGGGCCCATCATCAGGTTCCGGCGTCTCCCGGAGCGAATGAACAGCTACCGGCGTATGTGCCGTCTCCGTTTTTGTTGAAAGGGGACAGGCTGGCCGACCTGGGGCTCTACGAGGAAGCCGAACGGGAATACAGACACGCGGGCTGGGCCCACAGAAACGAGATACCCGCGCTGAGGGAGTTGCAACGGCGATTTGAACGGATTGGCGCGATGAATCAGGCATTCCGGATCTCTGGTCTGCTCGTCAATCTGGAACGCGAACGGGGAACGCCGATTTCACTCGTGACGTTTCGCAGACTGTACCCCGTCTACTACTGGGGCGAAGTGAGCCGGGCCTCCCGGGGCCTCGGGTTGGATCCCAATCTGGTTCTCGGGATCATACGCCAGGAGAGCGCATTCGATGAAATGGCATTGTCCAGAGCGGGCGCCCGCGGGCTGATGCAGGTGATGCCTGAAACGGGACGCAAGGTTGCGCAGAAACTGGGTCTCAGGGGTTACTCTACCGAACGCCTGTGGGATCCGGATACGTCCATCCGGCTCGGGGCCAGTCACCTTGCCGATCACTTCCGGTATTTCAGAAAAAGCGGGGACCGAAGGCTCGGCCTGGCCCTGTCGGCCTACAACGCGGGACTGGATGCGGCGCGGAAGTGGGCCGGTCGGCTCCCGGCGGACGACGTGGACGAGTTTGTCGAGAGCATACCCTACCGGGAGACACGCAATTACGTCAAGCTGGTGTATCGGAATTATCAGGTTTACACGTATCTGGAGCAGGCGACGGACGTGAGGGGATAGTGCGTGGAGATCGCCTGGCGCCACGCCGGAACGATCGGAGGTTACACCATGTCAAAAGGCAATGAACGCCGCATCTGGGTGGCGCTGGAGGACCTGTTCATTCTGCTGTCCATATTCGCGCTTTGGCCCGTAATCCTGGGATGGGAGGGGTG
>CAZKDZ010000280.1:0-14015 GCA_964551635.1 uncultured bacterium
GGGAACTCACCGGTAATTTTAAAACAGCTTCTTACAGCTGGCGGCGGAGTTTGGCGGGTTGCATTTGCCTTTGACCCTGAGCGAAAAGCTGTCTTGCTCGCTGCCGGTGACAAGTCGGGTATAGACGAACGCCGCTTCTACAAACAGTTGATCAGGAAAGCGGACAGACGATTCAATATGGAATTGGAACAGCTCCAAAATGCCAGGAGAACAAGATGACGACACTCAATGAGAGAATCGGCAAGCTGCCTGAAGCGCGACGAAGGAGAGTGGAAGAACGAGCCAGGGCGCTGATCGCCGAAGAGATGTCACTGCGAGATCTGCGAAAGGCTCGAAAGTGGACGCAGGTACGCGTAGCGAAGGAACTCGGAATCAACCAGGAAAACGTATCCCGTATCGAAAAGCGCAGCGATCTGCTGCTTTCCACGCTCAGCGGCTACGTTGAAGCGATGGGAGGCACATTGCGCCTGGTGGCGGAATTCCCGGACCGCCCTCCCATTGCGCTTGCCGGTATCGCGGCCCTGGACAGGGAGGACCTTCCGGAAAAGCCCTAGGCGTATACGGTTTCGACCTCCACAGCGATCCAGACGTGGCAGACAAGCCATTGCCGATCATCCGACCTCCACCCTACAGCGCGGAAGCCGTCGCCGACGGGGGACTCTCGTTCGAAGGTTGCCGGTAGTCCACGGCCGTGATGCGGTAAGTGAACGACCCGGACGCCGCGCCCGGATCCACGTAGTGCGTGGTGACCAGGGGCGTCTCGTTCAGCGGCGCGAACGGCCCTCCAGGCCCGGCCGCGCGGTACACGGTGTACCCCTTGAGCCCTGTCAGCGCCGTGCCGTCGGCGTCGGATTCCGGACGGCGCCAGGAAATCCGCACATCCTTGCCGCTGCGTGCCGCTTCGACGTGCAGCGGCGCGTCCGGCGGCCACCTGTCGTACGCCTGCGTGGCTATGCCGAGCATCGCTGCCGTGGCCGCCACATGAGCAGGCGACGCCTGAGTGGAAATTTCCTTTTCGAAATACGCGGCCATCGATTCCCAGATCCGGTAGTCGTACCCGGCCAGATAGAGGAATCCCCACCCCCGCCAGCCCCGTTCAGCGTCGAGCTTACTTGCCGGACCGCCTATATAGTACTTGAACGACGGATCCTCCATGCTCCCGTTCCAGACGTGGCGGACGAACGTATTGGCCATCCTCTCAAGGTCCATCCGGGTGAAACTCAGACCGCTTCGGACCCCCTGCAGCGCCGCCTGGATATCGATAAAGGCGTGTCCTACGTCCTCCATCAGTTCCGGCCAGTGGCTTTCGGGACCGTATTTCCAGGTATACGCCTCCGCTTCCGGATCGTACAGCAGTCGATCGTGGAAGTGCCGCAACATTTGCTCGCTATGGTCCGCGTAAAACGGGGCAAACTCTTCCTTGTACGTCTTGTAATACGGCGACCCGGATAGGCGGCGGAGCGTAACCAGTCCGTCCGCAAACGACAGGTACATATTCAGCGGCTGTCGCTTCCATCCGGACCATTCGTATACGTGGTATCCCGCGTCCTCGCCGTAGCGGCTGCTGTCGCCCGCCGTCCACCCCGGGTGCGGCGTCCAGTTGGCGTACCACTTGGCGATGACATCCTCCTCCACGGTCCTCAGGTACCCATCCGCTCTGGTCCTGTAGGCCGCGTGCAGGGAAGGGTCCTCCCAGACCAGTTCCACAAATGCCAGGATCGGGCTGATAATCAATCCGTCGTCGGAAAACCATTCTGTATATTCCGGCCTGTACTGGAGGTACCGGCTCTGCCCCCAGCCCCGGAATCCGTCCACGTACCTGGGATCGTAGACTTCATACGGCGGCACGTCCGACCGGGCAGTCAGAATGCGATCGACCTGTTCGACCAGTCTGTCCAGCCAGACCGGTTCCCTGAAGGTCTGGTAGAGGTTCAGGTACATCCGCTGCACGTACGCCGACGGACCCCACGCGAAAGACCCGCCGTCGCGGCCGTCCAGATACTTGTCCCCGTAGGTTCGATCCCACGTTGCAAAGGCCCCGTACCAGTCCGTACTCACGGCGCCCTCGAAAGGGACGGCAGGGGGTTTCTGTTCAGACGCGGCGGGGTCGTCTGACCACCCGAACACAACGGTAAGGAACGCGCAGAGACAGAAGCGAAGCGGGAGGGAAATCCGACCTCTCCTCCCAACCCCTCTTCCGGGGGAGACGGGAGAGGGTAGACGGTAGAGGATATGAGTGCCTGGTTGTTCTATTTGCCGTAACAAAATGGCCAAAAAATCTGCACGCGCTATGTGGAAACGCAGTTGTGCCAATCGGAGTGCCATGGCGCACATAATTCAATTTGATGGTGTTCCGACGGTGTCCTTCCTGACTTCACGCCGCATCAGGTGGCAAGGTCTTCTTCTCCCGTCTTACCTCTCCTGTCTCACCGCCTTTTGCTACGGTCTATAAATCAGGATCTGGTCCGTCGCCGCGAGGTCCTTCAAGCCTCCGGCGATCAGCACACGGCCGTCACGAAGCAGCGTCGTCGTATAAAAAACACGATTCTCGCCGATGCTGTCCCCGGTAGGTCCGAACGCGCCGGTTGAGGGGTCGTAGAGAATGACCTCGCCGCTTTCCCCAATGATGAACACCTGGCCCGACGGCAGTAACGTGGCCGCGTGAATCGCCGCAAATCCGGGATCCCCTTCCGATGAAAACGTCCCCGTCGCGGGATCGTATCGTTCGGCGGCGGTTACCGGCTCTTCAGACCCCTCGTCGCCTGCGGACCCGCCAATGACCAGCACGCTGCCGTCCTGGAGGAGAATCGCTCTGTGATCCTGCCGTTCGTATCGCAGGTCGCCTGTGCGTGTAAGCGTATTGGTCAAGGGATCGTAGATTTCGGATTCCCTCACGATACCCGTGGCATTGACGCCGCCAACGATGAGAACCCGCCCATCCCGCAGCAGGGTTGCCGTATGCCCCGCGCGAATCACGACCGTCCCGGGGAGCGACGTGAATTCTCGCGTAGCAGGGTCATAGACGGCAACGCCCAACGAGTAATACGTCAGGATCTTCCCATTGGGCAGTAACGTGACCGACCAGATCCTTGCGAATGCCGGCAGATAGGGCTCAGGCGTGAACCGTCCGGTTTGCGGATCGAATAATTCCAGAGGCGCCTGATCCGCTCCCGCCAGAAGGACCCGGCCGTCCGGCATCAGTATTCCCATGTCCAGTGTTCGCGGCAGAGACAGATCGCCCCGCCTGCTCGAGGTCCCCGTATCCGGGTCGAATACTTCCGAACTGGCGCGAAAGAGCGACGTCGTAACCTGGCCCGCGCCCGCCGTCGCGGCGCCTCCGGTAATCAGGACGGTTCCGTCCTGCAGCAGCACTGACGCGTGCCAGAACCGCCTATCCGTCATCTTGCCCGCGACTTCAAAACCAACGAGATCGCTCGTCACCTCCGGAGACGTCGGCACGGGCGAACCGCAGCCCATCAGGATCGCGACAATCAACAGCGCGGAAATCGTCCTGCAAGACATTCGATATCCTTCCTTATCGTCGAAACCTCTCACCCTGCCCCGCAGACCTCTCTCCCCGGCTCCGCAGAAGCGGGTAGACGGAAGAGGGGAGAAGACCACACTTCGCCCCACCACCTGGTGAGACGTAAGCCGGGAGAGGGGGAGAAAACCGGGTAGACGGGAGACGTAAGACGGGAGAAGATATCCTTGCCCGCTAGTTTATCCCTCCTTGCCTCCGGCAGAAAAAGAAGCCTCACAAGGCAGGTAATCTCTACCCTCTACCGGCTCCCGTCTCCCCGCCTTTTGGTGACCCCTCGCCCTGGATCCAGCAGGCATTACTATGGCGTGATCATGAAAACAACGTCTTTCGCGACCGTTTCACTGCTGTTCCCGTCGTCGATCGACACCTTCAACGCGTATCGACCCGGAACCAGTTCATCCAGCGCGAGTTCGACGTATTCCTCTTCCTGCGCCGACGCGCCCACCTGTTCGTACGTGACGGCCAGTTCCTCGCGTCTGCCGGATCCCCACCGGAACAGGCGCGAGATGTTTCCCTTCCGGCCGTGGGAGTCTCCGGACGTGATGGTATAGGACACGTTGTAGTTCGTCTGACCGAACGCGTCCCGGTCCAGATTGTAGATTTCGTAGTAGACGAAAACACTCTGGCCCTTCCTGTACGTCCGCGAAGGCATGGGGACGACGGTCAGCTGTCCCTTGGCGAACTTACCCCCGGCAGTTTCGTTGCCAACCCGCCACGCCAGTTCCAGGTCGCTCACCTGCAGTCGGTCTTCGCCATAGGACTCCACTTCGACCTGCTGCTGATAGATGCCCATTCGTCCTCTCAACCGGTCCTGCGACTTTACCTCCAGCCGGTAGGCGCCGGGCGGCAGATCCAGTTTCAGGACGTCCGGCGCCATCAGGCCTTCGCCTGCCCGGTTTCCGGCAGCTTCGTAGGTCATCTCATCCGTCTGGCGGTAGACCGTGTCCTGCGACGACGAAATGAGCGCCGCGTGGTGCGTCAGCACCTGCCGCGTGACGTCCTCTTCCGGCAGGTAGTGCGCCGGGAGAATGGGGACGCCGTAGTAGATTTCCAGGAGGCTGCGGCCGTCCTCGCCCTTGAAGCCGGCCAGGGAATAGTGGAAATCGAGCGGCGGCGTTTCAAGTCCCGGCGTGTAGAAATCGGGGGTGACGCGCGCTGCCCGCCGGTAGACGGAATGGGGCGCGTGCCTGCTCAGGGACGCGGTCTGGCCGATCGAGATATCCCCCTGGTTCGGCGGTACTGGAGCATAATCATAATTTCCGGAACCGATTTCGTCGGTAAAGGTGATTTCGATCCCGCCGCCCGCATTGGTATAGATCCACGTCTCCCAGGGTACGGTGCTCCGGTCTTCGCCCGAGGTGACCGGGTGATAGTCGCCAAATCCGAGGCTTTCGTCCAGCGACATAATGCCTAACTTTACGGAGTCGATCGGCGCCGGCGGGGGCGTATCCGTACACTGTGTACAGCTCTCGCCCGTATGCTCGTGGTCGTCGAACCCGGAGTCAGGGGACTCAGGGCCCATTGCGTCGGCGTTTTCGATTTGGATGTCTTTGAGCTCATACCACGCGCCGTCGAGCTGCTTGAGGCTGCGCACGGGATAGACGGGTCCGACAAACGTGTGCGCGCGGACGTCGCCCTTGTAGATGCTATACGCCAGGCGCTCCTTGACCCGCTGCACGCCCAGGCTCTGTTTGAAGTTGGGCTCGTCCGACCGGGAGCGGTGATCGGGTTCCCCGAACCGGATGTAGACGTCTCCTCTCGCGTCCCACGGCTGTTTTCCCTTCGAAAAGTCCGTCAGCGCGTGCCAGACCCTTCGGTAGTGTTCCAGCAGGCGTTCGTTCACGGGCGTGGAAAGGTCTGGGTCCCTTCCATTCCAGAATCGCTTCCGGTACGTTTCGCGCCCGGCGCCCTCGGCTTCGTTATACGCCGCAAGCTCCTCGCTGGAAGCGACAAGCGTGATATCTTCGTACAGTCGCCGTACATCGGGCGCAAGTTTGGAGAGGTAGTCTTCGAAGAACGCCATCGCCATATCCGGCTTGTCCTGCTCGAGAGCGGAAATGGCGACAATGGGCATCAATTCGACCGCTTCGGGGTGCCTTTTGACGAAGTCCAGCAGATGGTCCATAATCCTGGAATAGTCTCTTACTTTCAGGTATGCAACGCCCAGCCGCCGCTGAGCCGCCGCGTCATCCGGGCGAAGGGCGAGATATTTCGTATACCACACCACTGCCTTCTCGAACTCCCAGGACAGATTCAGATAGTAATCCGCAATCAGCAGACAGGCGCCGGCGTGACCCGGGTCCATCTTCAGGACTCTCTTCGCCTCCAGTTCCGCGTCGCGCTGTTTCATCGCAAAACGCACCCGGGCCATCCGATACCGCGCGTCCACAAAGTCCCGGTCCCGGACCAGCGCTTCCGTGAAATGGTGAATCGCGAAGTGGCGCTGCATCGGCCACGTCGCGTAGAGCATCCCAAGACCATGGTGGCCCAGCGCCTTGCTTCCCAGGCTCAGGGCACGATGAAATGCGTCCTTCGATTCCTCGAATCGTCTCAATTTCAGCAGGATGTGCCCCAACTTGACGTATGCGCCGGGGTCCCTCGGACGTTGGCGCGCGACGTTCCGGAAGATCAGGCGCGCCCGATCCAGATCATCCGCGTCCATGGCGCGGCGTCCGCTGGCGGCCAGGCTGTCCACCCGTGCCGCGTGCAGGCCGGATAATCTCGTGCGACCGGCGACGCCGTCGACCCGCTCGCCGCGGTGCCAGAAACACGCCAGGTCCGGCGTACCCGGCAACCCTTCGTGCCTATAAAGATAGTCACTGAGAAATCCGTAGTCCCGGTTGGCCGGGCACGAGAACAGCACGCCGAGAATCGCTTTCCTGTCTTCCCGCTCGCCGCCGTTCTGCGCGTCTGCAACAATTCTCCGCGTCGTCCACCGGTGCAGCTCCTGGAGGTCCGCGGGTTCGCCGCCGTCCCCGGCGCGTTCGAATCCATCGATCAACCGCAGCATCCCCGTCAGACGTTCCTGACAGTTGTGTCTGTCTGTCGTCCCGGCGTCAGCATCGATCCAATATTCGCAGTCCTCGATATACCGCGCGCAACTCTTCCTCGACAGTCCGAACTTCGAGGCCCCATCGTAGAGTTCCCTGAATGCGCGCCGGGCCTGCTCGAACAGCTTGTCCGCCTTCTCTTCGTTCCCCCGATGTACCGCATTTCTGCCGCGTATGTACAGGTCGAGGCCGGCGCCGATCAGGCCGAGAGCCGCATCCGCACCGTCGGCCCCGCGCATCGCTGAGGAGGTTCGGGAATGCGGGTATGCCTCGCGTCCTTGTTTTCCCTCCGTGGGGATATCTTTTTTGATATCCGTCTGTTCGGCCTCTCCCGAATCCGCATGGACGCGGATCGATTTCGCGCCATCTTCAATTCGGCACAGAACGGACTTTCCATCAGCCGACCATTCTACAGGTCCCTCTACGCCGTCCGCAAACAGATGCCTGATTCCACCCGTGTCATTCGCAATCCAGAGACCGCGGTCCGCCCTGGCGAAGGCGCTTCCCCTGTACCCGATGATCGCCAATGACCTGCCATCGGGAGACACGGCGATTTCGAGAGGTTGAAAGTCGCCGGGAAGCACCCACGGCTCCTCTCCTCCTCCGCCAAGGTCCAGCTTCCAGATTCTGTTCGTGGTAATCGGGAGCGACAGCCCCCCGTAGAAATACGACCCCCAGGCTTCCCGCCGCAGGCTTCGCTCCAGGTAGATCAGCTTGTGCCCGCCGGGCGCGAATTGGAGGGATCCGGGTTCGCCCGGGAAGGCCTTCAGCTTTCTGGGGCTCTCGTATTCCGGGGAGACGTGCCATATTTCGGACAGCGAAACCGCCCCTTCGCCGCGTTGGACGACGCAGGCGACCTGCGCGCCGTCGGCCGATCTCACCGCACAGGATACCCCGTGTGCGGACCGGGCCGGCCACTGCATCATAACGATACAGAATGCGCCTGCGAGCGTGTTCTTCACCCACTGCATGACATCATCTCCCGAGTCGTTTTCGACTCGATTCACGAAGAAGCGTCCGGGCCGTGCTGTTATTGCGGGATCGTCCGTCTGTTGTCCGGCAACCGGACTCAGGATGGGGTGGGGGGATTCTACTTCGCGAGGATAAAACTGGCCTTTTTCTGGGACAATTCACCGCTATTCATATCGATGACGGTCACGTTCAGGAAGTACTTGCCCGCGGGGCGGTTTTCCAGTTCGAGCTCCACGTATTCGACTTCCATATTATCCTCGCCGACCATCTCGTACGTCACTTCCAGCTCTTCACGTTTGCCCTTCTTCCACCTTATCAGGCTGGTGATGATACCCAGGGGGCTGAAGCCGCCCTTCTTCGTGACGGTGTAGGATACCTGGTAGTTCGTCTGCCCGAAATCGTCCTTCGTCAGGTTATAGATTTCGTAGTAGACGAATACATTCTGGCCCACCCGGTAGGTCCGCGTCGGCATGGGAATGACCCACAGCGTGCCTTTGTTGAATTTATCCTCGTCCTTGCGGTTGGATATCCGCCAGGCCAGTTCCAGGTCGCTCACCTGGAGGCTGTGCCGTTCATAGGACTCGATCTCAATGTCCTGACGATACCGCCCGTGCTGTACGGACAGGTTGTCCTTTATCTTCACTTCCATCCTGTAACGCCCCGGGGGCACGTCCATGCGCGCGAGGTCCGGCACGAACGCGCTCCGTTCCGCGGTCACGTCCCCCTTGGCCGCGAATTGTACCTTGTCCTCGCTCCGGTAGACCGCTCCGGTTTCAGGATTCCGCAGCGCCACGGTCCGGTCGACCATAATTTCCGTTCGGTCGTCATCGACCATATAGTGCCCCTGGTGCCGCGGTATCCCCACGTAGACTTCCAGCGCCGTCCGGAAATCCCGTTCGCTCCTGAAGTCAGCCGAGTTGAAGTAGAATTCCATTGGCAGCGTGTTCTTCGGCCGCACGAAGTAGTTCGGCTGCGCCGCAGCGGCCATGAGGTAGATATTGCGCGGGCTGTAGCGGGTAAACATGGCCAGCCGGCGAGCGGGAATCCCGGCGTCCAGCGGTTCAGGCGCATAGCTGTAGTTTCCGTTGCTGAACTCGTCGGTGAAGGTGATCTCGATGCCGCTGCCCACGTCCACGTACGTCCATGTTTCCCACGGGACCATCGAGCCGTCGTACGTCGCGGTGACCGGTCTGTAGGACCCCCCCGTACCCCTGCCGCCCAGGCTGCGCACGGGGTAGACCGGACCGACGAAGGTCGAGCTGGCGCCGCGCAGGCCGATTCCGCGGCGCGGCGGGCGAGCAGCCCCGTAGAGCGTCCTGGAAAGACGTTCCTTGACCCGCTGGACCGCCATGGATTGCTGGAAATTCAACTCTTTGGAGGTGGAGCGGTGGTCGGGTTCGCCGAAACGGATGTAGACTTCGCCGCGCTGGTCCCAGGGCTGCCTGCCGTCGGAGAAATTCTGCATGGCGAACGACACCCGCCGATAATGCTCCAGGAGGCGCTCGTTGGCGGTCGTAGTCAGGTCAGGGTCCTGGTCCGCCCAGAACTTTTTCACAAAGTCCCATCGTTCTTCCAGCGGAGTCTGTTCGAATGCCGCCAGCGTCTCCTTGGGCGCAACCAGCCGGATATCGTGGTAGTGACCCTTCTCGGCAGCATCGGCTCCTTCCAGAAAGTCGCTGAAGAAGGCGGCGGCTCTGTCGTAGGCTCCCAGTTTCATGCAGGCCTGGGCGAGGATGGGCAGGACCTGGTCGTCGTCGGGATTCTGAATGGCGTAATCCTCCAGGACTTCCAGGATACGGCCGTAGTCCTTCGTTCTCAGGTAGATCGAGCCCAGCCGCTTCCGCCCTTCCGGGTCGCCGGGCCGCAAGCCCATATACTTCGCATAGTAGAGCGCGGCTTTCTCGTAGTCTTTCTCGAATTCCTCCACCCATTTCCCCATCAGCAGATAGGCGGGGGCGTAGCGGGGGTCAATTGCCAGTACTTTTTTGACTTCCCGCCGGACGTCGTGTTCGTCCAGTTTGTACCGGATATCGGCAATGTTGAACCTTGCTTCCACGTGGTTCCGGTCGTACTGGAGGGCTTTCTGGAAATAGCGGATGGCGTCGTAATTTCCCCTGGGCCACTTGCGGAAGGTGAGACCCAGGCCGTAGTAGGCCTCGGCCAGGGTGTGGTCGCATTCGATCGCGCGTTCGAATGACTTGACGGCGCGCTCCAACTGCTCCGCCTCCAGATAGGCGAACCCGAGCCTGCTGTGCCCGGGGGCGTAATTCTGAGCCACGCCGGCCAGGATTTCAAGGGTGGAGATCGCCCGCAGCGGCTCAAGCGGGGTGAGGTCAGTGCCGAGGTTGAGGAGGGAATCGATCTGCGCCTTGTCCACGCGCCGGTCGTCGGTACGATATCCCGCGCTGCTGCGGACGGCTTCAACCAGGTAACCGTCGTGAAAGAAGCTGGTGACAACGGCTTCGCCGTCCTCCGCTTCAGGACGGTATCCGTGCGTGTAGCTGTACTGGCGGCCTTTTTCAGGGTCCTTCGCAGAGCGGAACAGCTTTTTTACGACGATGGAGTCGGCAGGCGTAAGCGTATGGGTTGCAATCCAGTTCCTGAGTGTGGCCAGGTCGGCCGGGCGCTGATTTTCGTGTGCCTGTTCATAAGCACGCAGCGCATCACCAATTACGGTCAGGTGGTCGCGGCAGACCCAGCGGGCGCCGCGGGTCCCATCGGCTTCCCTGGCGGTTGCGGCCAGCGCCGCCGCGTAGGAATGGAGCGGCTCTTCGTAGAGTCCATGCTTTTTGAATCTGAGAGACAGCGCCGCCCACGCCCGGGAGGCTTTCCGGTATCGGTTCACCGCCGATCGGAATTCCCATCGATGCACGGTGGTGTAGGCCAGGGCCGAAGCGTTGAATACCGTCGCAACGCCCCACAGCACGGCCTTCGAGGCCGGACTCGGGCGCGGCGCGTCTCCGGCCTCCGCGACCGACGGCGTTGCCGGTTTCGCCTCGAAGTCTGCTTTCGAACGCGCGATCGATCCGTCCCGGACCGAGATCTCCCAGACACCGGGTGCGACCAGCGGTACGGACCTGTTGGGGAGCATGGTAAGCGTATGCAGAGGGACCCTTAAGGCAGTCTCCTGAAAGAGAAGACGTTCCCCGAGCGCAACCCACTCCAGTCGCCCCGGCGGGCCGGGAAAGGTGCCGAGGTGGCGAGGCTGGCTTCCACGGCTTTCCACCCAGATTTCTGTAACGGCGGAGGAACCGGTCTCCAGCCCGATCGCCCAGGCGGTATGCCCTCCGCTGGAGGCCGATATCGCGGTCTGGCGAACCTGCGCATCGAGATCCTCAGGAGGACAGAACGCCGCTATGATCAAGGCCGCAATCAGAACCGATCGCCACGGTTTCACACGCGTGGATCCAAGTACTGGTGCCATGACATCAACCTCATCCGGACCGGATGGTCGCGTTCAGTTCACTGCCCCTTCTTCACCGTACCCCTTTCCGATCCAGCATGTTATTCGATTTCAAGCGATAGAGCAAGCGCTTTGCGGATGGCGACCCCTCCCCCGGCAGCACAGAACATTGTCGCGCTACGGCGAATAGATGATAACTTCATCGGTCGAAACCAGGTCCTTTAAGCCACCGGAGAACATGATCCTGCCGTCTTTAAGTTGCGTAATGGCATATCCAAGTCGATTCCGGCCGATGCTGTGCCCCGTCCGGGTGGCAGCGCCTGTGGCCGGATCGTAAATCGCCACGCCACCGCCGGACAGCAGAAACACCCTTCCGTTCGGCAAAAGGAACGCGGAATTGATGGATGGCAGTCCGGTATCGCCCACCGTCGCGAACATGCCTGTCGCGGGGTCGAACAGTTCGGCCGTCGTTACGTGCTGCACGTTGTCCGCTTCGATTGTGCCCCTGCGCCCGCCTATGATCAACACCCTGCCGTCCAGGAGAAGAAACGCCTCGTGTCCCCAGCGTTCGTCGTTCAACTCGCCGGCTTCTGAAAAGGAATGGGTTGCGGGATCGAAAACCTCGGATCTCTCGACCATTCCGGCTGCATTCATCCCGCCGGCGACGAGAACGCGGCCGTCCTGCAGAAGGGTGGCTGAATGGTTCGTTCTGGGGGCGATCATCCTGTCTGATGAAGTGAATTCCCAGGTATTCCGATCGAGAACGCCCGCGTTGCCCCCTTCATCGGTCAAAAAAACGTCTCCCGACGAAAGAATCGTGGTCGCGACACTTCGTCCGAATTCGGCCGCGTCGGCAAGCATTGCGAATTTACCGGATTGCGGGTCGTAAATGTCCGGGGGATGGAGGTCGTTACCCTTGATGATGACTCGACCATCCTGCAAAGGGATTGCCCTGTGCTGTGAGCGGGCCTGGGACATGTCTCCTGTTGCCGACGACGTCCCTTTTTCCGGATCGAACAACTCAGCCGTAGCGTGCCGGAACTCGGGGGACGAATGACCCGGCCGGTCCGTTTCATATCCGCCCGTGATCAGGACACGACCGTCTTTCAGCAGCGTCGACGTGTGAAAAAAGCGGGTCGTGGTCATGGTGCCGACGACTTTGAACGCGTCTGACTCACTGGACGGGTCCGACGACAAAGGCGAATCTGATCCACATGCCAGGAGACACGAAAAGACCGCCATCGCAAGCGTATATCTTGTCGACATAACGAGCCCTTTCTCACTCGATCACGCGGAACAACGCGTCGCGCGAGACCACCATATCGTTATGCATGTCCCGGACGCGAACCGAAAGCCGGTGAACACCCACAGGTACGTGGCTCAGGTCGATCTGCAAATAGGTGAAGTCGTCCGCCCGGTTGCCCTCATAGCGCGCCGTGATCGTCGTCTCCACTCCCTGGTTCCGTCCTACCCATCCTGTCTATCCAGGTAAGTTTGTGTATTGTGATCAAAAGAGGTTATCGTATAGCAAACGAAACGTCGGACGATGCATGGCTTCCCGCGATCTCATCCGAAACCTTAACGATCAACAACTGATGCCCCGGATCGGTTTTCGACATATCCAGTTCCAGGTATCCGTACTCATCGGCTCTGTCTCCCTCGTGCGCGTACTCCACGTTCACGACCTCAGCCTTTCTGTCGATGCCGACGAACCTGCCAAGCGCCTTCAGGATCTTCACCGCTACGTTTCCTTTATTGAGCGAATGCAGTTCGTACGATACCCGGTACCTTGACCTGCCGAACTCGTCCTTCGTCAGGTTGTAGACTTCGTAATAGACAAACACCGGCTGTCCCACGAAATAGAACAGACTCGGATTGGGGACCACCTCGATCTCACCTTTTGTGAATTTGCTGCCACGGCTTGGACGAATCAATGAGGCCATCTCGATATCACTCACCCTCAGCGAGTCATCGGCATATGGATGTAGTACCACTTCGCGGTTGTAGACCTGAGACTTATCCGAAGACGAGTCCAGAATCTGCACGGATAGCCGATAAGTGCCAGGCGCGACAGAAAGCCGGTCCATCTCCGGCACAAATGCGATCTGGGTGGTATCAATCGGTCCCGACGTGTACAGCTCCATATCCTCGCTCGACCGATACACCGGCTTGTTATCCTCGTCGTGCAGCGCCAGGCCCCGCTTCAAGTATGCCGTCAGCCTTCCGTCGGGTCCTTCTTTGTAGTCAAGTTCACGCGTTGGAATACCATAGTACACCTCCAGTTTTACCGAACGGTCATCTGCCTTGAATCGAGCCGAGTCATAGAAGAAATCGAGGGGGGCAGTGGCAAAGTCCTGTTCGTAAATCGCCGGCGTCTTGCGCGCCGCGCGACGCATCACCAGACCGGGGTTCATTCGCTGCCATATCAAATTTGACCTGATCGAAGTATCGATCGAAGGATGAAGGATTTCATCCGTTGGCTCGTCAGTCGCCATCGAAGTATCGATCGAAGTATCGATCCAAGCATCAGGGATTTCATCCATTAGCCCGTCAGTCAACAAGGTGGTGCCGGGGTCTCGCCCAGTGATCTCGTCCACCCAGATAGCGGCGCCCGCATGCGGCACCTCTGCGTACTTGTAGGCGCCTGGGCCTGGCCCGTGTTCCTGTACGAAAGTCACTTCCACGCCACCATCGACGTTCGGGTAAATCCAGTATTCCCAGACGCCTCGAACGGGGTATACCGGGTAACCAAGAATCGTAGATAGCGTCTGCTGGTCGTCCATACCCTTCTCTACTGATCCACTCATCGACCTGTAGAAGCTGACCATGCGCCGGTTCAGAAGGAGGTGAGGCAAGGCTTCGCCAGCCTGGTTCATCAGCCGGTCCTTAACTGCAAGAACCCTTGGGTCCGTCTCAAATCGGATGTTCTCCGACGCACTGATGTGATCGGGCCTTCCATAACGTACATACACCTCCCCACGTACGTCCCAGGGGAATTCGTACTCGCTAAAATGCTCCCGTGCATACGCCACCCGGCGGCAGTGCTCTA
>CAZKDZ010000281.1:0-5264 GCA_964551635.1 uncultured bacterium
ATATGGGGCAACGCCGGGGCGTGGGGTGGGCAGATCATGGAGCGGACGACGTGGCTGAGAGGTCTGGACCTGCGCTCCGGAGATGCACTGGAACTGCAGAGAGAATCAATATCGTTCTCGTACCGACGAACGGAACTTCCCCCGGGATTCCTGATCGTGGAGGCGGGTTTTTCCCTGGATGAGGACGATCCCGCAATGGTTCAGGCACGCATGGACGAAATGCTTGCCAGGCGACGAGGCTCGCAGCCGCTATGGGAGCGTAACGCCGGCTGCATTTTCAAAAACCCTCCCGGCGCTTCGGCGGGACTGCTCATCGACAGAGCCGGATGCAAGGGGCTATCCGTGGGCGATGTGCAAGTATCGGATGTCCATGCGAACTTTATCGTAAATCGGGGTGGCGGCACCGCTGCGGATGTGCTCTCGCTGGCGCGAATGGTCCAGGAGAGAGTACAGCAGGCTTTTGGAATTGAAATGAACATGGAAGTTCGCATTGTCTGCGAGGGGGGAATCGAGAACCCGTGAAACAGGGCGCCGCAACGGGTCCCTACCGTGGACTCGAGTGTGTGGCATCGATTGTGGATGAGGACTGCCGGAATCCACTGAAATGACGGAGGTCACATGTCAAGTCACAGACCGATCTATTCCCGGACGCAGGAACGTGAGCGGATTCCTTACGAGGAGCCGGAACCCGGATCGCCGGTCCGCATATTGCGTTGGATTGTCGTTCTGGCGCTTGTCGGGTTGCTGTTCTTCGGGATTCAGAACGCATACTCGGCGCTCACCGGGTCCGATCTGTTTCGTTTGGACCACATTGCCGTGACGGGCAACATGCTTCTGAAGGAAAGCGACGTCGTGGCCCTTTCCGGACTGAAAATCGGCGAGAACCTGTTTGCGGCCAACCTTAAGGCGGCAACGCAACGGCTGGTGGCAGATCCTGCAATCAAGGATGCATTGCTGGTGCGGAAGCCTCCGGGCGGTCTGCTCGTCAAATTGCGCGAAAGGCGTCCTCTCGCGCTGGCTGCAGTGCCGGAAGGATTGTGCGGGCTGGACGGCGATGGAGTTCTCTTTCCGCTGCGCCAGGCGTCGTTTGATCTGCCGGTCGTGACCGGTATTGATGCGGTTGCGGACAAACCGGGGGTTTACAATTTTTCCAACCTTGTCGCATTCCTGGACCAGCTTCGATCAGACACACCGGCGTTTCTTGAAGAGGTCTCCGAGGTACACCTGGTGTCCGCTACTGAGGCCCGGGTCTTTCTGGTGGGCGACGGTCTGACGCTTCGGATGGGACTCGAGGATGCGGTCGAACAGGTCCGTCGTTTTGATGCGTTCGTGAGGGCGGGGGCGCACAGAAATCAAATACCGGCCTACGTGGATCTCCGGTTTTCGAACCAGGTCATCGTGGGAACAGGGTAAGAAGCTGTTTTATAATTTCCGGCAAGTTCCCGAGCGCAAGCGAAAATGTGGCGGTCAAGGCGGGAAAGGAAGAGCGGATGGCCAATGGGGATCAGATCGTAGGAATGGATATTGGGACGACCAAGATCTGTGTGGTCGTGGCCGAGATTGAAGAAGACGATCAGCTCAGGATTACGGGAATCGGCACGAGCCCGTCAAACGGGCTGAAACGCGGTGTCGTTGTAAATGTCGCCCAGACGGTCCAATCCATCCAGCGCGCTGTCGAAGAAGCGGAAGAGGCCTCGGATGTACGCATTGGCGCGGTCTACGCCGGCATCGCCGGCGATCACATTCGCAGCCTCAATTGCCGGGGCGTGATCGCCGTTTCCGGAAATGACAACGAGATTACCGCTCAGGATGAGGCGCGTGTAATTGAAACCGCCAAGGCGGTTTCGATGCCCATGGACCGTGAGATTATCCACGTTCTGCCCCAGTCTTTCGTGGTGGACGACCAGCCCGGCGTCAAGAATCCGATTGGAATGTCGGGCGTGCGCCTCGAGGCCGACGTCCATATGGTGACAGGCGCCGTGACGTCGGCTCAGAATATCTGCAAGAGCATCCGACGGGCGGGTGTCGAGGTCGCGGATCTCGTACTGGAGCCGTTGGCATCCAGCTACGCCGTATTGTCGCCCGAGGAAGAGGAAATGGGCGTTACGCTTGTCGATATTGGCGGCGGCACAACCGACGTCGCCGTATTCTACGACGGGAGCATCAGGCATACGGCCGTTGTGGGGCTGGGCGGCGAGAATGTAACCAGCGATATCTCAATCGGACTGAGGACCCCGCTGGCACAGGCGGAAAACATCAAGCGTTCACGCGGCTGTTCTTCACGTTCGCTGGTCGAAAAGGGCGAGACCATACACGTGCCGGGTATCGGCGGACGTCCCTCCTTTGAAGTGCCGCGAGAGGAACTGACGGCGATCATCGAAGCGCGCATGGAGGAAATCTTCACCCTGGTCCATCGGGAAATCCGCAGGACCGACTATGCCGACCTGCTGGCCGCGGGCGTCGTCATCACCGGCGGCGGATCGATGCTCAAGGGAACGGCTGAGCTGGCCGAAACAGTATTTGGAATGCCGGTGAGCGTTGGCACGCCGAACGGCGTTTCCGGCCTCTCCGAAGACGCCACGGAGCCGATTTACGCCACCGGTGTCGGCCTGGTGAAATTCGGAATGCAGCATCAGGAGTTCGGCGGCGCGCTGAACGGCGGCGGCAACGGTTCTTTCGGATCGGTCATGGGCAGGATGAAGGCGTGGGTGAAGGACTTTTTCTAGCAGTCCGTAGATAAAGTCGCTCTGCAGGCGAGGCCGAGCCATTGTGGCCGAAGACAAGGCGTGCGACCGAGTCCCATCCTGCGATTCGGCGAGGGAGCGCAACGCAGGTTTTCGACCGCAAGGGCCGGCCGCAGCCCGGATGGGCTTTTTCAACGGGCTGCTGAGCCGCGTCCTGTTGGCCGGGCAGCATTCACGAATGACAACGCATGGGTCGGACCATCGGGGTTTGCCCACGTCATAACGCCAATGTCAGGAGAAGCCAAATGGTCACGTTTTCAATAGTTGACAATGACAACCAGGCAAAGATGCGGGTTGTGGGTGTCGGCGGCGCGGGGGGCAACGCGGTAAACCGGATGATTGCGGCAGACCTCAAGGGTGTGGAATTCATCGCGGTAAATTCCGATCTGCAGGATCTTGACAAATCCGAGGCGTCAAAACGGGTGCAAATTGGCGAAACGATTACAAAAGGGCTTGGCGCGGGCGCCAATCCGGATATCGGTAGGCAGGCCATGGAGGAGAATCGGGACCACGTCACGGAGCTTCTCGCCGGATCGGACATGGTATTCGTGACCGCCGGCATGGGTGGCGGCACCGGCACCGGCGCCGCGCCGGTAGTGGCAGAGATCGCCAAGGAAGCCGGCGCATTGACGGTGGGCATCGTGACCAAGCCGTTCAAGATGGAGGGCGTGCCCCGGTTGCGAAACGCGGAGATGGGAATCGCTCAACTGAAGGACTCCGTGGACACGCTCATCGTCATTCCAAATCAGCGTCTCCTGGATGTCTGCTCCGAAGACACCACGTTGCGCGAGGCCTTCAGATTGGCGGACGACGTTCTTCTTCAGGCCACGCGCGGAATCTCGGACCTGATCGCCATACCCGGCGAAGTCAATCTGGATTTCAACGATGTGCGGACGGTAATGCAGCAGGGAGGCGACGCGTTGATGGGAACCGGCACGGCCAACGGAGAAGGCCGGGCAATCCATGCGGCAGAGGCAGCCATCAGCAGTCCATTGCTGGAAGACCTCTCGATCGACGGCGCAAGGTACGTCCTGGTAAATATAGCGGCCGGCAGCGACTTGAAGCTGTTCGAAGTGGACGAATCGGTGTCTACCGTAACCAAGGCGGTCGGCTCCGAGGCGAACATTATCTGGGGCACGGTGCTGGACGATGCGCTCAGCGATGAGCTGCGGGTAACGGTTATTGCTACGGGTTTCGCCGAGAGAGAGAATGTTGCCGGGACGAAAGCGACGAGAGTCCCGATGGACAACCCTCTCGGTCTCGACGTTCCTGCGTACCTTCGCAAGGCCGACGCCGCCGAGGTTACGGAACCACAGGCTGCGCCCGGGGAAAACGCTGAAGGAGACATCTCACTGGACGACCTGGAAATTCCGTCGTTTCTGAGGCGGCGTCTGAAGGATACCGCCTGACACGCCGGTAAAGTGAATCTATCAACGGACGACCAGGGGACGATCGAGGAACAAGGACATGGAGTGCGTGCGTTGGGGTATCCTCGGATGCGGCGATGTCACGGAAGTGAAGAGCGGACCAGGATTTCAGAATGCGGACGCGTCGAAGCTGGTGGCGGTGATGCGCCGGGACGTGCAAAAGGCGGCTGACTACGCGAACCGGCACGGCGTGCCGCGGTATTACGGGCAGGCGGAGGCATTGATTGAAGATGACGGCGTCGATGCCGTGTACGTGGCGACCCCGCCGTCTTCGCATCTCGAGCTGGCATTGAAGGTGGCGCAGGCCGGAAAACCATGCCTCGTCGAAAAGCCTATGGCGATGGATCACAGCGAATGCCGGCAGATGGTGGCGGCCTTCCGGAACACAGGACGGCCGCTTTTTGTGGCATACTACAGGCGCGCCCTGCCTCGATTCCTTCGCGTCAGGAAGTTGCTCCAGGAAAGTGCGGTCGGGGAGTTGAGTTCGGTACACATTACGCATTACGAGCGGCTGGCCCGCGGCGGGGCCGCGAACGGCTGGCGATTCAGGCCGGAGGTGTCGGGCGGTGGGCTGTTTATGGATCTGGGTTCTCACGGACTGGACTTGCTGGATTTCCTCGTGAGTCCGATCAAACGGGCATGGGGATGCGCGGCGAACACGGGCGGTACCTACGAGGCGGAGGACGTAGTCGCAGCCGGCTTTGAGTTCGAGTCCGGGATCGTGGGAACAGGCATCTGGAATTTCAACGCGGATTTTTCCGACGATCGAATGACGTTTACCGGCACCGACGGCGAGTTGCAATGCCCGGTTTTTTCGGATGCCGGCATTCTGGTCAGGAAAGGCGGGGCAACAACCACCGTGGATTTCAGGAACCCGCCCCACGTTCATCAGCCGCTGATCCAGACGGTCGTGGATGAACTCCTGGGCAGGGGAACGTGCGAGTCGACCGGCGAGAGTGCGGCGCGGACGGGATGGGTAATGGACCGATGTCTGCAATCGTACTGCTGAAGAACGCATCCGGACGTCTTAGCAGCCCGTTGAAAAAGCCCATCCGGGCTACGGCCGGTCTCCCGCGGAGAGATCAGGGGGTTT
>CAZKDZ010000282.1:0-43380 GCA_964551635.1 uncultured bacterium
GTCAACGACGGAGATCGCGTACTCGATCTGGGGTGCGGATACGGCGCGATCGGAATTGCTGCCGCGAATCGCGCCCGCGAAGTTCAGTTGCTGGATACCAGCCTCCTGGCCGTCCGGTGCGCAAGGCGGAATATCGCACGCAACGGAGTGACGAACGCACGGGTCGCGCTGAGCGACGGCTTCGAAGCCGTTCAGGAGCGGGTCTTCGATCTCATCCTGTGCAATCCGCCCACGCATGATGGCGCCGCAACGGCGCGTCGATTTGTTCAAGGCGCCGCACGGCATCTCGATTCGCAGGGGCGATTCGCGGTCGTCGCGATGCGTCCGGGCCTGTACCTCAAGCCCATGAAGCGCGTCTTCGGTACGGTGGATCTGTTGGTATCTCGAAAGGGATATACCGTCCTCTGCGCCCAGGGCGTGAAGTCGGCCATACACGCGGCTTGAAGCGTCGCGGATCGCATGACGTCGCGGCCGAAAACGGAGTTCCGTCGCGATGCGCCCGATGGCGAGGCGGACCGCATCGGGCGCCCGGAAAACCCTTGACAACAGGCGAATGAGGCCTTATCGTTAGCCGCAATCCCGGGCATTTCAAACGGGTTAGTTGCGCCCGGGAGGTCTACGACATCAGTACAGGAGGAACGAACCTTGCATGCGTTCGATTACGTTGCGCCACGATCTGTAGACGAAGCCGTCGACGTGCTGTCCAGAAACGGGTCCGATGCCAGGATGTTGGCGGGCGGATCAGACATCATCGCACAGTTGAAAGAGGGGCGGCGTCGGGTGAAGGTGCTGGTGGATGTCAAGAAGATTCCCGCTGCGAACGAACTCGCATTCGATCCAGGGGAGGGACTGACGATCGGGGCCGGGGTGTCCTGTTGCGACATCTACGAGAACGAGGATGTGGCGTCGAACTACCCGGCGCTCGTAGATTCAACGGAGCTGATCGGATCCATTCAGATTCAGGGCAGGGCGACAATTGGCGGGAACCTCTGCAATGCGTCGCCTGCGGCGGATACCATTCCAACGCTCATCGTACTTGGGGCTACCGCCAGAATCGCCGGCCCGGAGGGAGAAAGGGAAATTGCCGTGGAGGACTTTTGCACGGCGCCGGGGCAGACGGTGCTTCAGGACGGCGAATTCCTCGTTTCTCTCCATTTTCCCGCTCCCGTGGCGAACTCCGGTGCGTACTTCCTCCGGTTCATTCCCAGGAACGAAATGGATATCGCGGTTGTCAACGCCGCGGCCTCCGTGGTATTGAACGCGGAGAAGAACGCGTTCGAGTCCGCCCGGATCGCTGTCGGCGCCGTGGCGCCAATTCCGCTTTTCCTGGCCGCGGCCGGGGCGGCCCTTGCCGGCAGCGAAATATCGGATCAATCAATCGAGATTGCAGCCGAGATCGCCCGGCAGTCCGCCAGACCCATTACGGACATGCGTGGTACCATTGAGCAACGCGTTCACCTGGCCGGCGTCCTTACCCGGCGAGCGGTTTGCGGCGCGGTGGAACGCGCCCGCTAGTCAACGTGTCTGGAGTTTCCCGATAAATCGCGAATAAAGGAGTCCGCAAGAGATGGCCGGCAAAGTTCATGTCACAACGACGATCAACGGAGAAGAAACAGAGTTCCTGTGCGAACCCAGGGATACGCTGCTGGAGGTGCTTCGAGACAACCTGGATCTCACCGGTGCCAAAGAAGGTTGCGGCAACGGCAACTGCGGCGCCTGCAGCGTCATCGTCAACGGACGCGTCATCAACTCGTGTCTCGCGCTGGGCGTCGAGGCACAGGGGTGCGAAATCACAACGATTGAAGGGGTGGCCACCGCGGAGGGCCTGCATCCGCTGCAGCAGAAGTTCCTCGAACACGCGGCGCTTCAGTGCGGCGTATGCACGCCCGGGTTTATCGTGGCGGCAAAAGCATTGCTCGATCGGGAACCGGAACCGGACGAGCACCGGATCCGACTGTGGCTGGCCGGAAATCTCTGCAGGTGCACCGGGTACGACAAGATCGTCAGAGCAGTGATGGACACGGCCGGATCGATGAAGGAGACGGCCTGATGCCAACTGAGGACTATCTGGGATTACAAGAGTATAAGGTGCTGGGCACCAGGCCGATCAGGCACGATGGCGTGGACAAGGTTACGGGGCGCGCCATATACGGAGCCGACGTCCACATGTCCGGCCTGATCTACGGAAAGGTGTTGCGAAGTCCCCATGCCCACGCGCGCATTGTGTCCATCAATACCGATAAGGCGGAAGCGCTCGACGGCGTCAGGGCCGTTGCCACCGTCGCCGACATTCCCGTGCCTGAGAAGAAGGTTGAGGACCTGGGAGAAGGCGCGGCCAATATGGTTGACCTGCGCGCCAACGTACTGGCCGACGGCAAGGTGGTCTACGACGGCCACGCGGTGGCGGCCGTGGCCGCGACGAGCGCTCATATTGCGGAGGAAGCGCTTGGGCTGATCGACGTGGAATACGAAGTACTGGAGCCGCTGCTCGACGTGAGGGAGGCGATGAATCCGGAATCCCCGCTTCTGCATGAATCCCTCACCACCGAGTCGCTGGGCGAAGACACCGGAAAGCCAAGCAATATCGCCACGCATTTTCAGCATAAGCTGGGGGATATCGAGTCGGCATTCGAAGAGGCCGACGTGGTGATCGAACGGGAGTTTTCTACCGACACGGTACACCAGGGATACATCGAACCGCAGAATGCCACGGCGCTCTGGAACCCCGACGGGCGTCTTACGGTCTGGTGCAGCACCCAGGGATCGTTTACGGTGCGCGAACAGCTGGCGGGGCTGCTTCAGATATCACCGGTGAATATCCGGGTGGTCCCGACCGAAATCGGTGGGGGATTCGGCGGCAAGATCCGGGTGTACCTGGAACCGGTTGCCGCTGTACTTTCGAAAAAGTCCGGTCATCCGGTGAAAATGGTGATGAGCCGCGACGAAGTGCTGAAGGCCACGGGACCCACTCCCGGATCCTACATCCGTGTGAAGATGGGCGCTACCAACGACGGCAAGCTGGTGGCCGCACAGGCCTACCTGGCCTACGAATCGGGCGGGTTCGCCGGAGCCTGGGCCGAACCCGGCGCCATGTGCATTTTCGCTCCCTATGAGATCGCAAACGTGGTCATCGACGGGTACAATGTTGTTGTAAACAAGCCCCAGACGATGGCCTATAGAGCACCCGGCGCCACCAATGCGGCCTTTGCGTCGGAGACCATCATCGACGAGATTTGCGAGAGGCTTGGCGAAGATCCGCTCGAGTTCCGCATGAAGAATACGGCAAGAGAAGGTACACGAAGGGCAGACGGTCCCACGTTTCCCCGCATCGGCCACGAGGAAGTGTTACGGGCGGCGATGACAAGCGAACACTACAACGCGCCCCTGGAGGGAAAAAACAGAGGTCGCGGCGTGGCTTCCGGCTTCTGGTTCAACGTGGGGCTCAAGTCCAGCGCGTGTGCGTCTGTCAATACCGACGGCACCGTAAGCCTGGTCGAAGGGTCCACCGATATCGGCGGTACGCGAACCTCGGTGGCGATGCAGCTTGCCGAGCCGTTGGGCATCCCGGCGGAAGACGTGAATCCGGTCGTGGCGGATACGGACGGCGTTGGGGAGACCGACGTGACAGGCGGAAGCCGGGTGACGTTCGCCACAGGCTGGGCGGCATACAATGCAGCACAGGACATCATCGCGCAAATGGTTGGGCGCGCCGCGAAATACTGGGAGATTTCACCCGACGACGTGGCTTTCGAAGACGGCGCGTTCAAATCCAGGTCAGATCCGTCGAAATCCTTGACATTCAAGGAGCTGGCTGGAAAACTTAATGAGACAGGAGGGCCTGTCGTCGGACGTGCGACCGTCGATCCGCAGGGAGTGGGAGGCGCGTTTTCCTTGATGATCGCGGACGTCGAAACCGATCCCGATACCGGCAAGGTGGATATTCTCAGGGTCACCATGGTACAGGACGCGGGCAAGGCCATCCATCCCGCATACGTAGAGGGTCAGATGCAGGGGGGCGCGGCGCAGGGGATCGGTTGGGGCCTGAACGAAGAGTATTGGTATAACGACAGGGGTGAGTTGACCAACGCCAGCCTGCTGGACTACCGGATGCCAACGTGCCTGGACCTGCCGATGATCGAAACCATAATCGTGGAGGTTCCAAACCCCGGTCATCCGTACGGAGTGCGCGGCGTGGGAGAAGCGCCCATCGTGCCGCCGCCGGCCGCGCTCGCCAATGCCATCTACCGTGCCGCGGGGATCCGGATGAACGTGTTGCCTATGTCTCCCGGCAACGTCCTTAAAGCGCTTTGGGACAGTAACGGACCATAAACAGGGACCTGCGCGTGCCCCGCGTTGCGGTGCCGTGCGCCAATTTCCGGAGAATTGAACACAATGGCCACGAAGACCGAAGACTATCTTGGCATCGAAAGCTACAATGTTGTGGGAACCCGGCCGATTCGCCACGACGGTACGGACAAGGTGACGGGCCGCGCGAAGTACGGAGCGGATACCCACACTTCGGGCGTCTTGATCGGAAAAACCCTGCGCAGCCCGCATGCGCACGCCCGTATTCTATCCGTTGATACGAGTGCTGCCGAAGCCCTTCCGGGCGTAAAGGCCGTGATAACGGGCGCCGACCTCGCGCAACACTACGAAGACAAGGTGGCCGCCATCGGGGAGGAGTCCGTTAACCTGCCCGACCTGATCAAGAATGTGCTGGCTTCGGAGAAAGTGCTTTACGAGGGTCATGCGGTCGCGGCTGTTGCGGCGACGTCGGCCCATATCGCGGAAGAAGCCCTTGAACTGATACGCGTGGAATACGAAGTTCTGGATCCCGTACTCGACGTCCGTCCCGCCATGGAAGAGGGCGCGCCAATCCTGCACGAAAGCATGAGGATGAAGTCACTCGGACAGACGACGGATCATGCGGGAAATATCGCCAGTCATTTCCAGCATTCTCTTGGAGACATCGAGCGGGGATTCGCCGAAGCAGATGTGGTGGTTGAACGGGAGTTCAGCACACAGACGGTACACCAGGGTTACATAGAACCCCATAACGCAACGGCATATTGGAATCTGGACGACCAGATCACCATCTGGACAAGTACTCAGGGGCCGTTCGAGGTACGAGATCAGGTCGCGGTCGTATTGGGCGTGCCGGTCTCCAGGGTCCGGGTGGTGCCGGCGGAGATCGGCGGCGGCTTCGGCGGCAAGTTTCGTGTCTACCAGGAACCGACGGCCGCAGTGATGTCCAGGATGACGGGCAAGCCCGTAAAGATGGTAATGAGCCGGACGGAAGTCCTGAAGGCGACGGGTCCGACTCCGGGCTCCTACATGACGGTGAAGATGGGCGCAACGAACGACGGCAGGCTGGTCGCCGCTCAGGCGTATCTCGCCTACGAAGCAGGGGCATATCCGGGGTCACCCGTGGGAGCCGGCGCCGGCTGTATCTTTTCTCCATACGAAATCCCCAACGTCGTCATCGACGGGTACGACGTGGTCGTGAACAAGCCGCAGACCTCCGCATACCGTGCGCCAGGGGCAACCAATGGCGCATTCGCGGCCGAAACGGTGATCGACGAGATCTGCGAAATCCTTCATACCGACCCGCTCGAGTTTCGCCTGAAGAACTCCGCCAGGGAGGGCAGCCGGCGGGCCGACGGCCCGGTGTTTCCCCGGATCGGCCACGACGAATGCGTAAAAGCGGCGATGGCGTCAGACCATTACCAATCCAGCCTCGAAGGACCCAACCGGGGTCGGGGTGTGGCATCGGGGTTCTGGTTCAACGGGGGAGGCACTTCCACTGTGATGGTCAGCGTCAATGCCGACGGCACGGTCAACCTGGTCGAAGGCTCTCCCGATATCGGTGGTACACGTACCTCAATCGCCATGCAGGTCGCAGAGGTGCTGGGCATCCCGGCCGCGCAGGTGAAGCCCATGGTGGTGGATACCGATGCCATTGGACAGACAGACGGTACCGGCGGAAGCCGGGTGACGTTTGCCACGGGTTGGGCGGGATACGAGGCCGCCATGGACGCAAAGCGTCAGATGGAGGCCAGAGCGGCGAGATTGTGGGAGATATCGGAGGACGACGTCGTTTTCGAAGGCGGTGTGTTCAAATCAAGGTCGGCTCCCGAGAAGTCGATCACGTTTAGCAAACTGGCCGGCAAGCTGGGCGCCACGGGCGGCCCCGTTGTCGGGCGGGCGGCAGTGGCCGGAAAAGCAGCGGGGCCTGCGTACGCCGTTATGGTGGTGGACGTGGAAGTCGATCCCGAGACCGGAAAGGTGGACATTCTCAGGGTCACCATCGTTCAGGATGCAGGTAAAGCCATACATCCCTCGTACGTGGAAGGGCAGATGCAGGGCGGCGTGGCACAGGGCATCGGATGGGCATTGAACGAAGAATACTTTTACAACGATGCGGGCGACCTGGTGAACGCCAGCCTTCTGGACTACCGGATGCCAACCTGCCTGGATCTGCCGATGATCGAGACGGTAATCGTGGAAGTACCCAATCCCGGCCACCCGTACGGTGTGCGGGGCGTGGGAGAAGTACCCATTGTTCCTCCACCGGCCGCCGTGGCGAATGCGATCTACGATGCCGTGGGCGTGCGTATGCGCGATCTGCCCATGTCGCCCGGCCGTGTTCTGAAGACGCTCATCTCGAACAATGGCGGAGGCAACGGGAAGGGGTGAGGAGTCATGCCGGAGGTCTGGATACCGTCCCTTCTGCGCAGTCTCACCGACGGTCAGGAGCAGGTTCAGATTCCCGGAGAGACCGTACGGGAGGTCATCGAAAACCTTGAAGCGCGGTTCCCGGGAATCAGTGACCGAATCTGCGAAGAGGGCCGAATCAAGCCCGGTCTGGCTGTTGCCATCGACGGCGTTGTCGGCAATGACGGAATGCGCCAGAGGGTCGAAGAGAAGAGCGAGGTTCACTTTGTGACCGCCATCAGTGGCGGTCTTTAGCCTTAGCAGTCCGTTGAAAAAGTCCATCCGGGCTACGGCCGGCCTCTGCGGTCGAAATACTGCGTAGCGCTCCCTCGCCGAATCGAGGGATGGGACTCGGTCGCGCGCCTTGTCTTCGACCACGATGGCTCGGCCTCGCCTGCAGAGCAACTTTCTCAACGGACTGTTAGACGGTCAAGATTCTGTCGGCCAGTGGTTTACGTCTAGCCGCTGGCTGTTTTTTTTCCGGCGCACACGCGTCTGCCGCATCCGGGCAGCGAGTATGGCCCTCCATATCGGCATTATCGGCCTGCCAAATGTGGGAAAGTCGACCCTGTTCAATGCGCTGACCAGGGCCGGCGTTGAAGCGTCGAACTATCCTTTCTGTACCGTCGAGCCGAATGTCGGCGTCGTGGAGGTACCCGACGAGCGTCTTCAACGGCTGGATGAATTGCTCCACCCTGAAGCCTGCATACCCTCGTTCGTTCACTTTGTGGATATTGCCGGCCTGGTCCGGGGAGCCAGCCGCGGCGAAGGTCTCGGCAACCGTTTTCTGGCGCGGATTCGGGAGGTGGACGCCCTGATTCATCTGGTACGCTGCTACGAAAGCGGGAATGTGCCGCACGTGGATGGCGGGGTGGATCCGGTGCGGGACGTCGAAACCGTCGATACCGAGCTCAAACTGGCCGATCTCGAATCGGCGGAAGGGATCGCCGGCCGACTCGAGAAAGTCCTGCGTTCGCACCCGCGGGCTCCGGAACGCGATGCATACGAAGCGCTTGGATTGGCCATCGCAGGACTCGAAAGGTCTGTGCCTGTACGGGAACAGGAACTGACGGATGCGCAGTTGGATGTTCTTGCGCCTTTCAGTTTTCTTACCGCCAAACCCGTATTGTACGTGTCGAACGTTTCCGAGATGGATCTACCTGACGGAGGCGCCGCCACAGCCCAACTGCGGGCCCTCGTCGGCAAACACAACCTGCTGCCGCTCGCGGCGCAGATCGAAGCGGAACTTGGCGAGTTGCCGCAGGCCGAACGACAGGACTTTGTCGAGGATCTGGGGTTGGACGAACCGGGCGTCAGCCGGCTGATTCGGGCGGGATACGTCCTGCTGGGTCTGATTACCTTCTACACCACGGCGAACGAAAAGCTGCAGGCCTGGGAAGTTCGTGAAGGCACAAGGGCCGCAGCGGCCGCCGGAAGGATCCACACGGACATGGAGCGTGGGTTCATCAGGGCGGAGGTTGCCGCCTGCAGGGATGTTCTGGCCGCCGGCGGCATCGACGGATTGCGCGAAACGGGTAGAGTGCGCGCGGAAGGAAGGCAATATCTGGTTCAGGACGGCGACGTTATCAGGTTTCTCTTCAATGAATGATCGCACGATGTCGGGCTGCGCGCCCCATCAACGGGACGGCGCCGGCTACCTTGTATTCACAGAGACAAGGGGGTAACCCTATGAGCAATTGGTCGCGTTTTGGTGTTGGTGTGATTGCCGCCTGGCTTCTGATGGCCCACAATCCGGCGAGTGCACTCGGCTTGCGAGGCCTTGGTGTCAAGGTTGGCGTGGACCTCACGCGCCAGGAGTCCGAGGAATACGTCGGGTACGAATTCGATTCCGCGAGATTGACCCTTGGCGGTCACGTCGATTTCGGTTCCATCTTCATTCCCCGCCTCCATCTCGTTCCGGGCGTGGATCTGGTGATCCAGGACAATCTGAAGGTCTACTCCCTGAACGGCGAGGCCCAGTTCATTTTCGGCGAGGGCAGTACCTATGGGTACGTCGGCGGCGGAATCGGCGTACACCTCACACGGTTCGACATTATAGAAACCGGCGGGCAGGGCAACTCGATTAACGTGACTGTCCCGGACGATACGAAGGTAACCCTGAATATACCATTAGGATTCCGAAAACGGGTAAGTCCGGGTGTGCTCTGGTTCGGCGAACTCAAGATGATCATCGCAGACCAGGAGGAGGACTCCTCGCTGAGGTTCAGTCTGGGTCTGGCCTTTGGCGCGTCGGACTGAGGTTTCGTAGATGGATTCTGGAGGGGACGTCATGGCCGAAGACAGGATCGAGCGGATCGGGTATCATATTTCCGAGATTATGAAAGTGCTCAATCTGGATATGAAGGATCCGAACCTGAGGGACACGCCGCGGCGGTTCGCCCGGATGTACCTCGAGATTTTCAAAGGCCTCGACGAAGACAACGAACCCGACGTGAGGATGTTTCCCAACGAAGACGGGTTCGACAATATGGTGGCCATGACAGATATTTCGTTCTATTCGATGTGCGCGCACCATCTGTTGCCATTCTGGGGCAGGGTGCACGTGGGCTATATTCCAACGACGCAGATCGTGGGATTGAGCAAATTGGTGCGGATCGTGGAGTATTACGCCAGGCGGCCCCAGATTCAGGAGCGGATGACCCACCAGATCGTGGAGTTTCTGGAACGTGAGCTCATTCCCAAAGGGTCCATCGTGGTGGTCGAAGCCAGGCACCTGTGTATGGAAATGCGTGGCGTGGAAAAACCCGGGGCGTGGGCGACAACCTCAGCCGTCCGTGGCGCACTCAAGGATCGAACGACACGCGAGGAGTTTCTCGAATTGCTGCAGCGGAAGCGGGAGGGATGAGGGAGGAGTCCGCCGGATTTCCGGCCGGCGGCCTCGGCGGCGGGCAGCGGGTCAACCCTTGGCGCGATTGTCGTACATGTCCGCCGTATGCAGGTCGAATGGCTGGTGCGCCGGGTTCTTGCGAGCCCCGCGGAAGGCAGTCTTGCAGTTGTAGCAAATTGCAATCTCCGGCAGACTCAGGTACAGCACGAGGTCGATCACCGCCGCGGCGGCCAGGCAGGCGTAGAAATAAAGGGGGAGGTCCATCGCCACGAAAACCAGGCCGACCAGGGCGAAGAGAACGGCAATCCCAAGACCGATTTTTCCGTTGAAGTCTCTCTGGACGTAAAAATCGGTCTTTCCGCATCGTGGGCACACGTCTACCCGGTTGTTGTTCAGGATTTCCTTCGAGACATCCAGCGGAAGATTTCGACCGCACGCCTGACAGGCCACAGCAGCCTGTGATGCCTGGATATGGTTGACAGCCTGACATTCGGGACAGCGAAAGCTGATTGTCATGGATTTATACCGGTATCCCGGTCGTATACAGGATATAGCCCGAAACACATTCGCCGATCAAAACAAAAATCGTGGCGACGTAAAGCAGGCCCGTAGCCGACTGGGTCGAGTGAATCTTGACGGTTTGCCAGACCATAAAGCCCACGATAAGCGGTCCGAGAAGCCCGAAGAGCAGACGTACCCACAGAAAGAGACCGCCCAGACCCCAAAAGGACCGGAGCGTCTCACGCAGCTGCACGTCGCCGTCCGCCCAGAAGACGTAAATCGTGAGAGCGGTCAACATCGCTTTGGCCAGGGTGGCGCCAAGCATCAGTTGCGCAAGATTGCGCAATGGCCGTATCGGAAGCGCAGGTACCACGAGATACCAGTGACCCAGGATCATCGCGAAGATGACGCTGCCCAGGAAAAGCGCTGAGATCAGGTAACTGGCCGCGGTTAATGCACCGGCTGCAAAGGGAGAACAGGCGGCGCACGAAAAATACCCGTCCGAAACCAGGCCGGCAGCTCCAGCCACGCCCGCGGCTGCAAGCAGCGGTTTCTGCGTTTTTTTGCGTTCGGCGACGACCGCCAGCAGGTAGACGAACCCAATCAGCGCGCTGACCGCCAGCAGCAGGCGCGGAAGAATATCATCGGCTGTGCCATCACCGGGAGGAGCCAGGATCGGGAATGGCCCCGCCCAGAGGGCCAGGAGAAGAAACGCGAGACACGCTAGCGTGCAGAACCGGAAAAACCGTTTACCGGCCTCAAGAGGAACGGCCAGCATCGATAGCAACCCGCCAACCGCGAGTTGACTGAAAACGAGGTAGACAAGCGTACTGTACATAGAGTCGCGACGCCGAAGGTGTGTCTTCCTTTTTCAGGCTTTGAGTGGCAGCCGGAATCAAATATATCGGAAAAGCGAAGAGTTGGAAAACGAAAAACGGAAGACGACAGACCGAAGGGTTTGTCGGGTGGGGCAGATACCGGATGACGGCGAATTGGAATCGAATGACCGAATCCGCACCCTGGCCGACCAGAGATTCGCCGGGGGCCGCGGTTTTCAGAGACCACATGTGGCTGTTCGGCGGCTGGCAGATGCTGGGCCCGGAGAACTTCCCGCGTCTCAACGACGTATGGCGATCTCCTGACGGCCTGACCTGGGAATGCGTGTTGCGGACCGCGCCATGGCCCGCCCGGAATCTTGCGGGCTGCGTCGTCCTGGGCGATCGGGTCTGGCTGATGGGTGGATTCGACGGTGTCCATACTCTCGGCGACGTCTGGTGTTCCACAGACGGTGTGAGTTGGGATTGCGTGACCCAACGCGCCCCGTGGGGATGCCGAGGCGCTTTCGGCAGCATTGTCTTCAACGAACGGATCTGGGTTTTCGGCGGACTCAACTGGGAGCGAGGGACGCATTACGGGGACGTCTGGTGCTCGGACGACGGACATCGCTGGGAGCTGATTGAAAAACGCTCGCCCTGGGCGCCGCGGGCCATGTTTCCCGCCATCGAACACGGAGACCGGATGTGGCTTCTGGGAGGAGGAAACTACCACGATCGTCGGGTCAATTACAACGATGTGTGGTGTTCGTCAGACGGTGCGACGTGGAAACAGGTGACGGTGGATGCCGGATGGGCGCCGCGCCGGTTCCACAATTCGTTTGTTTACGACGGCAGCATATGGATAGCCGGAGGCGCCATCGAACCGTCCATCAATGTGAACGACGTCTGGTGTTCCGCGGACGGTCTGACATGGCGGCAATCCCACCGCTGTGCGCCCTGGGGAGTGCGCCACGCGTTTCCCTGCCTGGACTTTCAAAAAAGGATCTGGCTCCTGGGCGGGTACAGCGGGTCCATCGCGGGCAGCGTCGTCTACAACGACGTCTGGACCCTGGAAACAGCCAAATCGGCAAAAGGGGACGCGGATGGCAATCGTCGCCGATAGACCTGAATCTGCTGGACATCCGCAGATTATCGCGTATATTCTACGGTGTGAAGACGAGCTTGCAACACAACATACGGATATGAGGTCGCAATCGATGTCAAGAGGAGAACTCGAAGCCACGGCTCGCGCGCTCGTTCCGGCGGGTAGGGGAATACTGGCGGCGGACGAGGGTATGGGGACGATCACAAAGCGATTCGCGGACATTGGCCTGGAACCCACGGCCGAGTCCCGAAGGGCGTATCGTGATATGTTATTCACGACGCCGGATCTGTCGGAATACATCAGCGGCGTCATACTGTACGAAGAGACGCTGAATACGGCCGCGAACGGCAGTGTTCCGTTTCCCCGGTTACTGGCGGACCGGGGTATGATTCCCGGAATCAAGGCGGATGCAGGGCTGGCCCCGCTGGCCGGCTTTCCGGGCGAACAGGTAACCGAGGGTCTGGACGGGCTTCGCGCCCGGCTGGACGCCTATCGTGAGCGCGGCGCCAGGTTCGCGAAGTGGCGCGCCGCCATAGCTATCGGCGACGGGATTCCAACTCGGAGTTGCATCCATGCCAATGCCCACGCCCTTGCGCGTTATGCCGCCATGTGCCAGGAAGCGGGGCTGGTACCTATTGTGGAACCGGAAGTTCTGATGGACGGGGGCCACACCATCGAACAGTGCGAGGAAGTAACGGAATGGGTGTTGCGCGTCGTGTATACGGAATTGGGAGAACACCGGGTGAATTTGGAAGGAACATTGCTGAAGGCCAGTATGGTCCTGTCCGGTGTCGACTGCCCGGTGCAGGCAGGCGTTGAGGAAGTGGCTGAAGCGACTGTACGGTGCCTTCGACGTACGGTCCCCGCCTCGGTTCCAGGTGTGGTGTTTCTTTCCGGAGGACAGAGCCCGGAGCTTTCCACACTGCACCTCAACGCCATGAATCGGATCGGCGGATCGCCCTGGGAACTCAGCTATTCGTACGGCAGGGCGTTACAGGACCCCGCCCGCGCCGCCTGGAACGGCCAGGCAGCCAACGTGGCGGCGGCACAGAAAGTGTTCCATCACAGGGCAAGCTGCAACAGCGCCGCACGCGATGGCAGATATGTTCCGGAGATGGAGGGCATTGCCGCCTGATTTTCTGCCGGTATCCGCTCACCGATCCCGTTACAGCAGCAGGCGCGCTGTTTCGGGATTTTTTTGACGGCATCGGATCGCGATGAATCTCCTGCATCGTGCATATCGGCGTTTTCGTCGTTCCCGGCGCGCAGACGATCGTGACTTCTCACCCTTGAGATTCAGGAAACTGCTGTATACAGCCGCCGGTGTGGTGTTGCTGGGTACGGCGTGCGCACTCTTCGCGTTTCTGGAATACCGGTCGAACTGCATTGCGATATGGGTGGGGGAGGAACTGGACCGGAACAATGCAAGGCGCGCCATGTCAGGCGCCCTGTGGAAGCGGCTGGACGCGCAGGTTCAGGTACGGGATTCGTTGCGCGCGGTGGAAACACCCGTGGCCCGCGGATTGCCGGATGCGGTGGCCGATGCCCGGTTCGGCGTGGACCGCGTGCCGGAGTCCGGTTTGCCTTCCTTTATCGCGGTCTGGCGAACGGAACGCGCCGGAAACGAGCAGCGGGAAACCCGCGAGTTGCTGAAGAGTGTTCGCGCATTCAATCTGGGGTTGGCCCTCCTGAAGTTGGCAGTCTTGCCGGACGTGCGTTTCCGTGCCAGGATACGGAAACGAGTCGATGCCCTGTACCGGCACGCGGGCGATGCCGGCCGTCACGGCGAAGCCGACACCGCGGTCGTCGCGGATTCCATCCGGGCAGACGTGCGCGAGCAACTGGAAAGGGTTTTCGTTGAGCAATTCAGGCTGGATGAGCGGAAGCTTCTGGTGGAAGAATTCCGGTCCGGTCGTGTCAGCCAGATTCTGATTCAGAGCGGGCTCGGAACGTATCACGGAGAGTTGGACTACGTCGATCCGGAACGTGCCCCCGTCAGATTCAATGTGGAATCCGGGGAAATAGACGCACTTTTCGACGGTTCGGGAGGTCGGCCCTGATGCTCCGGAACCTGCTTCGAAGCTACTGGACCCGTACCGGTATGTTATTTGCGGTGGACGCGTTGCTCGTCGCAGGCATCGGCTTCGTCTGGTTGTTGACGACCCTTCCGCGAATTCCTCCCGACCCCGACGCGTTGAGCAGCCAGGCCGGCGTGAACATCTTCGCGGATACCGGGGAGTTGCTGTTTACGTTCAACCGCCGGGTCAGGCAGGTGAGTCTTGACCAGGTGAGTCCCTGGTTTGTCAAGGCGGTCATTGCGACCGAAGACGAGTCGTTTTACCACCACCGGGGCGTGAGTCTGAAAGGCATCGCCGGGGCATTCGCGGCTAATCTGAGGCATTTCCGAAAAGTCAGAGGTGGAAGCACGATTACCCAGCAGATCGTCAAGAATGTGTTTCTGACACGCGAGAAGACCTATCTGCGCAAGGCGCGGGAGGCGCTGCTGGCCGTGCAACTGGAAGCCATGTTTTCGCGGTTGTACGGTGAATCGGGCAAGGACAGGTTGCTGGAGATTTATATCAACGGCAGTTTCTTCGGTACCAACGCATACGGGGTGGAGGATGCGTCGCAGACGTTTTTCGGAAAGTCCGCCTCGGATCTGAGCCTCGTGGAGGCGGCCATGCTGGCCGGGCTGCCGAATTCGCCGGGTGCGTTGAATCCGTTCCGTGACGGCGGCAGGCAGGCCGCGGTGCGTACCGCCCACGTTCTGAGGCGCATGCACGCGGCCGGTTTCCTTGAAACAGACGCGTTGAACGACGCTCTCGCCGCCTCACCGGCCCTGGCGTCTCAACTGCGCGACAGGAATCGGACGCCCTACTTCGTCGAAATCATCAAAGACGAGGTTGTGCGGCAATGGGGACGGTCCGCGCTCAGTTTTGGTGCATTGAATATCCACACCACTTTGGACTTTCACATGCAGAAGGCCGCGGAAAAGTCTGTTGCCGAAGGGCTTGCGTCTGTAGATGAGCGGCTTGGATTCGGCGCGTACGAACGTGCGGACAAAGAGATGAGGCGCGAATACATGCAGGCGGCTCTGGTCAGCCTGGAACCGGCGACCGGATACGTGCGCGCAATGGTGGGCGGACGTGACATTTTTGTCAGTTATTTCAATCGGGCAACAGCCGCAAGACGGCAGCCCGGGTCGGGTTTCAAACCCGTCGTGTATCTGGCAGCGCTCGCGGCGGGCGAGATCTCGTCCGTCTCGTTGTTTGACGATAAGCCGCGGTCCCACACCGTAAACGGGATGCCATGGAGGCCCAGGAATTTCAGAGACCGGTATCTGGGTATCACGACGGCCGCCTGGGCCCTGGTGAATTCCGCGAATTCGGCAAGCGTGCAGGTTCTGTATCTCGTCGGCCCCGAACAGGTTGTGGAAATGGGCCGACGACTGGGAGTACGGAGTCCATTGGCCCCGTATCCGAGCCTGGCGCTGGGCTCGAGCGAGGTTTCACCGCTGGAAATGGCTTCGGTCTATGGCACAATCGCAAACTACGGCGTCCGGGTGGATCCCACGTTCGTGCGGCGGATCGAAGATTCCGGGGGGCGGGTGGTATATCAACACCGGGTGCAGCCGGTTCCCGAAATTGACGCTGCGGATGCGTACGTCATGATCCGATTGCTTCAGAATGTAATCCAGCGAGGCACCGGCCGCGGGGTCCGGGCGGGGGGATTCGTCCGGCCGGCGGCGGGCAAAACGGGTACGACAAACGACCATACCGATGCCTGGTTTACGGGCTTCACTCCGGATCTGGCGACTTGTGTCTGGGTCGGGTTCGACCGGAAGACCCAGAGGAACACGCGGATAACGGGCGGTCGCGACGCGGTGCCGATCTGGGCGGCCTTTATGGCGCGTGCGACGGCCGGACGTGAGTCGCGTGATTTCTGGAAGCCCGACGACGTCTACGAGGTGACGGTCGACGCCGAGACCGGTGTCACCGCGGACTCGTCATCCGCTTGGGAGTCGCATCCGGCCACGATTCTGGTGGCGCTCAAATCGGGGGAATCGGCCAACAGCGAGCGTGCGGTCGCGGAATTCCGTTCGGCCGCGGCCGATTCGGCCAACTAGCGTGTCAAATCGCAGACAGCATTCAACCCAACAGCACCCCCACGGGGAGGATTGTCATGCTCAGGGCAGCTCAGGATTTCATGAACGAACTGAGTGCGGAACAGCGGGACCGGGTTCTGTACCCGTTCGAACACGAAGAGCGTTTCAACTGGAACTACGTACCCGTCAGGAGAAACGGCGTGCCCTTCAGGGAGATGTCACAGGCGCAGCGGGAGTCGGCGCACCGTCTCCTGAGAAGCGCTCTCAGCGATTCGGGATATCAGAAGGCGGTGGATATCATGGTACTCGAGGGCATTCTCGGCGAAATCGAAACCGGGACGGCATCGCGCTTCCGCAGGGACCCGGACGGATATTTTCTGACGCTTTTCGGAGACCTCTCTTTGGGAACCGATCCCTGGGGATGGCGGATCGACGGTCACCATCTGTCATTGACCGTCTCGGTCGACGGAGAACGGAAGGTGGCGTCCACGCCGGCTTTCTGGGGCGCGAACCCGGCGCGGGTGCCCTCGGGAGAACGGATGGGCTGGCGCGTCCTGCGAGACGAAGAGGACCTGGCGCGGGGGCTTCTGAGAGCATTGCCGGTTGACCTGCGGGGTGCGGCCCGTATCGCCGATGAGGCGCCAAGCGATATCCTCACCAGAAACAGCAAAGTGGCCCGGATTGGCGATCCGGCGGGCGTTCCCGTATCTGAAATGCCGCCGGCGCAGAAGGAGTCGGTGACGCGGATTCTGAAACTGTACGCGTCGAACCTTCGACCGGACCTCGGAGAAGCGCACCTGTCGAGAATCCGCAGGGCCGGGGTGGACCGGCTGCACTTTGCGTGGGCCGGCGGGGTTCGCCCGGGAGAGAAGCATTACTACCGGATACACGGCCCCACGCACCTCGTGGAATACGACAATACACAGAACGACGCGAACCACATTCACTCCGTACTGCGCGATCTGGAGAACGACTTCGGCCTCGATCCGTTACGGGACCACTACGCGGATTGCGAACACGATTCTCCACCTTGATGAGCAGATGCTCGGGGACCTGAATGTCGATTGGATACAGAAGAACAAAGGCGAACTGCCTTCAAAGGTCCCGGATGCTTGACGTCAATGGACGTGAAGTAAGATTACATCCATCTGAACGACCTCAATACCCCGTTTTCGCACCGTCACCTTCTGTGTCTTTTGTGCTTTTTGTGGTAAATTTACAGTTGTCATTCTTGAATTGAGGCGAGGAGTACGAGATGCCCATCCCATCCGAGGCAACCCGGATTTCGCCCACGCTGTGGGAGATCCCGACTTCATTCAAGAAGGGAATGCTGGTCCCGGCGCGTATCTACGCGACGCGTAAGCTGATGGCGGAAATGGACCGCGGCGTGATCGATCAGGTGACCAATGTGGCCACGCTGCCGGGCATCCTGAACTATGCCTTTTGCATGCCCGACGGTCACTGGGGATACGGTTTTCCCATCGGCGGGGTCGCTGCGATGGACGTCGAGCGGGGCGTGATCTCGCCGGGAGGCATCGGCTTCGACGTCAACTGCGGAATGCGTCTGGTGACCACCAATCTTACGCATGACGAGGTCAGGCCCCACCTTAAAAAGCTCGTGGACCGGCTGTTCGACCGCGTACCGGCGGGGGTTGGGAGTACCGGTTTTCTGAAGATCTCGCACGACGAGTTTCGAACGGTCGTGCAGGAGGGGGCGCGGTGGTGCGTTGAAAATCACTTCGGGTGGCGGGAGGATCTCGAGCGAACCGAGGAGAACGGCTGTATTTCGGGCGCGAACGCGTCGAAAATCAGCCGCAAGGCGGTGGAGCGGGGATTCAACCAGATCGGTACGCTCGGCTCGGGGAATCACTATCTTGAAATCCAGGTTGCAAGACCCGACCAGGTGTTCGACGAGGCTGCGGCCCGGGCGTTCGGCATTACGCTTCCCAACCAGGTTGTCGTGATGTTTCACTGCGGCAGCCGGGGTTTCGGACACCAGGTGGCAACCGACTATCTGCGGGTCTTTCTCAAGGTGATGCAGAAAAAATACGGTATTTCAATCCGGGACCGCGAACTTGCGTGCGCCCCGTTCCAATCCCCGGAAGGCCAGGACTATTTCGCCGCAATGAAATGCGCGATCAACATGTCTTTCGCGAACCGGCAGGTGATTCTCCATCGCATCAGGGAGGTGTTCTCCGACGTACTGAAACGCAGCCCGGAGGAAATGGAAATGCGCCAGGTGTACGACGTGGCGCACAATACCGCCAAGCTCGAGCGACACGTGGTCGACGGCCGGCATCGCACGGTGCTCGTTCACCGCAAGGGCGCGACCCGGGCATTCGGACCGGATATGGACGGTGTCCCCGACGCTTTCAGATCCCACGGCCAGCCGGTGATCATCGGAGGCAGCATGGAGACCGGTTCTTATCTGCTTGCGGGATCGCCGGACGGAGGCCAGGCGTTCTTTTCCACGGCGCATGGCAGCGGACGCACGATGAGCCGTACGAAGGCGCGCAAACAGTTCCACGGCAAGCGACTCCAGAAGGAAATGGAAGCCCGCGGCATCTACGTCCGGTCCGTTTCCTTTGCGGGACTCGCGGAAGAGGCCGGCGGCGCGTACAAGGATATCGACGAGGTGATAGAAGCGACCCAAAAGGCGGGGCTCAGCCGCCGCGTCGTACGATTCTCGCCCATCGGTAACGTGAAGGGGTAAACCCTGGATGAAGACCGCGTTGGTGCGTCTGAACACGAGCATGTGAGAACCGTCGGTTCGAATGGATCCGGGAAAATGAAGATCTCCATGATTCTGATCGCAGGTTCGCTGGGCAGCGGCAAGACCACGCTGCTGCGCCACCTGGTGGCGCGTGCTGACCGGCGGATCGCGATTCTGATGAACGAATTCGGTGAAATCGCCATCGACAGCAAGGTCGTGGAGGGCGAGCACATTCGTATGACCGAACTCGCAGGAGGTTGCGTATGTTGTTCTCTGGCAGGTGAATTCGAAGAAGCGGTCAAGGAAATCGTCGAGACGGTTCGTCCCGACCTCATCGTAGTTGAAACCACCGGCGTCGCGGAACCGGACGCGGTCATCTTCGACGTGGAGGACAACCTGCAGGGCGTTCGCCTGGACAGTGTGGTCGTGATCGCGGACGCGGACCTCATGGTGCGATTTCCCGACCTGGGATACGTGACGACCACCCAGTTCGAATCCGCGGATCTACTGCTTCTGAACAAGGTGGACCTCGTCACACCCGGCCAGCTCGACGCGGTCGAAGCCCAACTGGAGCGAGTGAATCCCGATGCGTCCATCGTGCGCACCTTGAGATGCTCGGTGGACATCGGGCTTCTGTTCGGCGTTATCGAGAAGGGTCAGAGGCACTTGCGAACACGGGCAGCGCACACGGATCTTGTGGAAATCGACAGCTTCGATTTTGTTTCCGACGTGCCTATGGATCGCGGAAAATTCGAACGCCTCGTGGAGAATCTGCCAAGATCCGTATACCGCTCGAAGGGATTCCTGCGGTGCGTCGAAGCCGCATTTCTCTTCAATTTCGCGGGAGGCAGATGGACGTTGGAGCCCTTTGAAGCAGACCGTACGGAACTCGTCTTTATTGGCAGGGGCGCGGCGGAGGCGCGGGTGCCGGTACTGTCGGAACTTGAAGCCTGTAAGGCATAGCACGGAAGGGATGCCGCAGTGTCATATCGATTCATCGAAGATATCGCGATCGCGGACGTGGCTTTCGAAGCCTGGGGCGACGACCTCGGCGGCGTACTGGCCTCGGCAGCGGAGGCAACCCTGAACGTGATGGTGTCGGACCTGGACTCCGTGACGCCAAGAGACATGCGTACCGTGAATCTCGAGGCCGAAGAACCCGACTTGCTGCTGTTCGATTTTCTGCAGGAAGTGATCTTTTTCAAGGATGCGAACCGGCTGCTTCTCCGGCCCGCGAACATCGTCGCGGAAGAGCGTGGGAGCGTCTTCAAGGTGTCGGCAGACCTTGTAGGCGAAGAACTGGATATGGAACGCCACGATCTGGTTGTGGACGTGAAGGCCGTCACGCTCCACCGGTTTGTCGTGGAACGCGTCAACGAACGGTGGCGGGCGTTTGTTGTACTGGATATCTGAAATGAGAGTCGGCGCCATCGTGATGTGCGGCGGACGAAGCCGAAGAATGGGGACTCCCAAGGCCTGGTTGCGCTTCGGCGAAGAATACCTGCTGCAGCGAGTGGTTCGTTTGCTCACGGACGCGCTGGAGCCCGTATTCGTGGTTTCAGCGCGGGGGCAACGACTGCCGCGCCTTCCCGACAACGTTGAAGTTATCCAGGACCGGGTTGCCGACTGCGGACCCCTGGCGGCGCTGGCTGCGGGACTCGATGCGATATCCCCACGAGCCGACGCGGCATTCGTCTGTGGGTGCGACGCCCCATTTCTACGCGCGGAGTTCGTGCTTCGTCTGGCGCGACTGGCGCATGAAGCCGATATCACGGTGCCGCGCGCAGGCGGCCGTCTGCATCCGCTGGCAGCCGTTTATCGGGTATCGGTTCTGCCGGTGATTCAGAAAATGCTGAATGACGGCACCCTCAGACTCACGACGTTGACGGAACGATGCAACTGCCGCGGCGTGCCCGGATCCGTTTTACGGGACGTAGACCCCGAACTGGAGTCGCTGCGAAATATCAACACCCCTGAGGAATACAGGAATGCGCTTGTGGCTGCGGGTATCGTCTGCGGGGATTGATCGGCCCGCGGAATCTTGGTATATTGGATTCCGGGCGCGGCCTGGCGCGAAATTCTGAAAATTTACACAATCTCTGGGAGGCTGCAATGCACGAGGACAAGACGCTGGTCACCGAAGATGAGATCCGGGAAGCTCTGAAGGATTTGGAAGGCTGGGAATACGATGGGACAAACAAGGCGCTTCAGCGGGTATGGAAATTCCAGAAATTCGTCCCGACAATGGCATTCGTGCGCACGATTACACAGGTCATGGACAACAACAACCATCACTCGGACCTCAATCTGGACAGCCGTAGCAAGACCCTCACGGTTACGGTGACGACTCACAGCGAAAACGCAGTCACGCGGGCAGACCTCGATTTTGCCAGTGCATTGAATGCTGCGGAATAGCCGGTGATTTGACATCTGCCGGATGGCGATTGGACTTGCAAAATCGGGAAAAGTTCGTTATGTTAAGACGACACTCCCAATGTGTTTTTCCGGTCGATAATCCAGCGAAAAGGAGAAATTCGAATGGATAGTCCCGTGATTACCGCTTATCTCAAGCCCCAATGTGGATGGAGCCGGGGGATTCGGGCGGTGCTGGCCAAGTACGGGCTCGAATACGAAGACAAGGATATTATCAACTATCCTGAAAACTACGAGGAAATGGTGCGCAAGAGCGGGCAGCCGCTGCAGCCGACACTTGATTTCGACGGGCAGATCCTGGCTGATATCAGCGGTGACGAACTGGAATCCTATCTGGTTCGATGCGGGTACCAGCCAGCGGGGCCAAACCCCAACGTTCCCACCGACAGTTCATGCACCGATGAGGAGCACGAGGAGATGGCCCGGTCGCGACAGGTCGTATTCTTCAACAACAGGGCGGGAAGCTAACCAATCGGGTTCAAGATGTGACATCCAAAGAGGCGGCCCCATGGGGACCGCCTCTTTTGCATGCACCGCGCCGAAGGCGAAACAATGGAATTCAAACCGGGTCTCGACGGGTGTAGCCAGGTGGAAGAGGAGCGGCTGCTCTTCAAACAGATTGCAGGGTGCGAAAACTGTGAACGGCTGGTCGACTTCCGGGCGACGTTCCGGTCGCCGGGCAACCGGCGGAAGCGAGTCGGCGGATACTGGGCAAAACCGGTACCGGGTTTCGGCGATGCGTCGGGCCGGCTTCTCGTTATCGGACTTGCGCCGGGCGCCCATGGTGCGAACCGCACCGGCAGGCCGTTTACTGGCGACTCCGCCGGAAAGGTGCTCTACAGTGCACTATACCGGCACGGATTCAGCAATCGCCGGGAGTCCACCCGCCCGAACGACGGTCTCAAACTCCAGGACGTTTACATTACGAACGCCGTAAAATGCGTCCCTCCTGCGAACAGGCCGAACGGCGGCGAGAAACGCGCATGCCTCGACTGGCTGCGAATGGAAATGGAACGGCTAAGGCGAGTTCGGGTTGTGCTCGCCATGGGAAGAGACGCATTTGAGGCCTACCTGCGCCTCCTGAAGGCGGATGGCGTCATTGCGAAGATGGGGCACTGCCGGTTCGCACATGGAAGGACCTATCGGTTCGAACTCCATTCCAGGATTCTGGTTGCCAGTTACCACTTCAGCCGTTACAATATGAATACGGGAACGCTCACGGAACCGATGGTTGAAGAATTGTTCCTGACGGTAAATCGCCTGCTGGCGGATTCAGGCGGGAATCGCGGGATTTAGACGGCAGCGGCGGGAAATGGCGGCTTTACGGCGTTTCAAGATCTCCCAGTGCCGCAACGTACGGGAGATTCCGGTATCGCTGGTTGAAGTCCAGGCCGTATCCGACGACGAATTCGTCGGGGATGGTGAAGCCCACGTAGTCGACCGGCACGGCCACGACTCGACGGGCGGGCTTATCGAGGAGGCTGCACACCTTCAGGCTTCGAGGGCGCCTTGTCGCCAGGATGCGCAAGAGGTACTCCAGTGTAAGGCCCGTATCGACGATGTCCTCAACAAGGAGCACATCGGCGCCGGCGATGTCACGATCCAGGTCCTTCAGGATTCTTACAACGCCGGAACTCTTTGTCGACATGCCATAGCTGGCGACCGATATGTATTCGATCTCAGCGGCGACAGAGATTTCCCGGGACAGGTCCGCAAGAAAATAGAGGGCGCCTTTCAGCACGCCCAGGAGGATGAGCGGCCGTTCCGAATCGCCCCACGGTCGGCCTTCACGGGCATTCGGGTGGTCTGCAGAGGCAGTGCGGGACGTGCGGAAGTCCGAAGTGATCCTGGCGCCCAGTTGACGGATCCTCTCCTTGATTCGACCGGATGATATCAGGACCTTTGGTCTGGTGTCGGGCATCGTAGGACCGGGTAGACGCGGATCTTCAATCGTGTGGAACTCGTCCTCGAATCGGTGAACCGAACCTTTGCAATCCGGACGATTCGGTACACCATGAAGCTACTTATAAGATAAGGGCCGGCCGACGGTGTGGCAAACGGCCTTTGTAAACCGGTGGAGCGTACGATGAATCTGATACCAGGCTGGCGACTGGAACGGGCGAGGGAACGCCGGTCGAGTCCGGCATTCCGCTATGCCTACCGTCAACTGGAATCCGAAGCCAGGGCCTTTCTCGGCGAAAAAATGTGCCCTCAGGATCGCCCGGCGGGTTATTACCACAACTACTTTTGCCCGGACCACGCCGTCGAACTCGCGTTCGACGCCGGATCTCCGAATGCGCATCGATGTCCCAGAGACGGACGGGTTTTCTCCGGAGAACCGTACGATTCCGCCTGGCGCTGGTTTGTCAACAACAGACTGTCCGGCATGGCATACCGTCTCGCGCTGATGTGGCAACTGGACGCCGACGCCGCATGTTTGTCCAGATGCAGAGAGATTCTGCTGGCTTACGCGGAGCGTTACCCGGGGTATCCGATTGAGAGGGAACTGCCGTACGGCTGGGGCAAGGTGGCCAATCATTCACTTGACGAGGCCGTGTGGCTGATTCCCATCGCGAGGGCGTACGATCTGGTCCGGGAGTTTTTGAGTGCCCGGGAGCGGACCCTGATCGAAACCGACCTGCTCGCGCTTGCGGCGGAACATATTCAGGTCCAGAAATTTCACCGCATTCACAATATCGAATGCTGGCACAATGCCGCAATGGCGGCGGTTGGAATCTGCCTGGACGACGCGGGGTTTCAGAAGATGGCCCTGGAGGACAGGTTCGGATTCCACCACCAGTTGCGGGAGGGCGTACTGGACGACGGGATGTGGTGGGAGGGGTCTTCCAGCTACCACTTCTATACCCTCGCCGCCATGATTGCCCATATCCAGGTATCGGAAAACACAGGTGCGCGTCTTCACGACGAAAGACGGCTCAAAGCGATGTTCCGGGCGCCGGTCTCGCTGGCATTTCCCGATTTCAGGCTTCCCGCCACCAATGACTGCTGGTATTTCTCCTCTCTGTTGTCGGACGTCTGCCACGGCGTACCGCCGGCGGACGCCTTCTATGAGGTGGCATACGGGTGGTACGGCGAGCCCGTCTACGCCCGGCTACTCGAACGCAACTATGCCCAAAGGCCCCGATCGGCCGTGGCGTCGTTTCTGTACGGGGAAGAGTTGCCCGACACGGGCGGCAGATTCGTTACAGAGAGCGCAGTCTTGGAACCGTCGGGAATCGCAATACTGAGGTCGAGAGAGGCGATCGAACGGCAAAGCTGCGTGCTGCTCAAATACGGTCCGCACGGCGGCGGGCACGGGCATCCGGACAAACTTTCGATTTCCTGCTACGCTCGCGGGGTTCCGGTGTCCACGGATCTCGGCACACCCGGTTATGGTGTCGACCTGAACGAGACCTGGTATCGGCAGACGATCAGCCATAACACCGTGACGGTAAACGGCCGTTCTCAGCCCCCGGCGGAAGGGCGACTGTTGAATCTCGACTTGCAGCGCACAGACGGTTTCGAGGTGGTCGACGCGAGCGTTTCATGGGAGACGGCTCCGTATGCCGGTGTAACGATGCGGCGCGTGATCCTGTGGACGGATTCCTACTATTGGGATGTGTTCCACGTGACGGCGCCGCAGGAGTGCCAGCTGGATTGGGTCTGCAGGTATCCGGCTGATCGTCACGGGCAGACGGGTCTGTCGCGTCGAGGGACGGTTTCGCTTTCTGGCGACGGTTATGCCCACATCCGGAATCCGGTTGAATTCGTACCTGAGGAAATGGTCTCGTTGGAGTGGGGCCTGCGGCAGGGTGGGGTTGGGGCATTCCTTCCGGAAGACATCGGTTCACAAGTCATCCTGGGAGAAGCGCCCCTCCAGTCTGCATCCGAAACCGCCGATCTGCTCATCCGCCGTCGAACCGCCTGTGAGACAACCTTCGTTGCGCTCATGCATCACTGGGACGTGAAGCCCGCCGTCAGCCGCGTCACGGCCGTTGGCCCGGATGGAGCGGGCGGGGCTCGCGGATTCCTGGTACAGGCAGGGGAGGAGACACATCTTTGGGTCATGGCGAAGGCTGATTCCGACCTGTCAGGCATCAAGGCCGACCGGACGTTTTCTTACCCGCTGCAGTCGCCGGCCTGACAGGGGCTATTGCCGTTTGCATTTTTCCATGTGTTCATTATTTTTTCCTGTCTCCAGCATCCGGTGGGCAGGAATCGCCGTCGGACGTTCGTGGAAAACCACCTTAAATCAGAGAGATAACCTGCTGTGGGAGAATTTGTTAAAGGTATAAGCGAAGAGTTCGGAGATGCGCTGAACCGTTCCCGGGCGCTTTACGAAAGGGCCTCGAAGATCTTTCCTGGCGGCGTCACCCACGACTTGAGGTACTATGCGCCGTTTCCAATCTACGCAAGTCGTGCCGACGCCGGCCGCAAGTGGGATGTGGACGGCCGGGAATATGTGGACCTCTGGATGGGGCACGGGGCGCTGATGCTTGGTCATTGTTTCCCGGATATGGTAGCCGCCGTATCGGAACAGGTGGCGCGTGGAACTCACTACGGCGCGTGTCACGAGTTGGAAGTGGAATGGGGTGAGTGGGTCGCGAGACTGATCCCCACAGCCGAACGCGTGCGATTTACAAGTTCCGGCACCGAGGCGACGCTGATGGCGCTCCGGCTGGCGCGGACGTTTACCGGAAAGCGGAAGGTCCTGAAGTTCCTCGGCCACTTCCACGGGTGGCACGACAACCTCATCGTGGGCGTGCTGCCACCATTCGACGAACCCGTACCCGCCGGCATTCTTCGCGAGGTGGCGGATACCGTTTGCCTGTGTGCGCCGAACCGGATCGATCAGGTTGAAGATGTCTTGAACCGTGACGACGACATTGCCTGTGTAATTGTTGAACCTACGGGTGCCTCTTTCGGAGTTGTACCGCTCCGGCCGGGATTTCTCGAAGAGCTGCGTCGAGTCACGTTACGGCACGACGTGCTTCTGATCTTTGACGAAGTCATCACCGGCTTTCGATGCTCTCCGGGGGGCGCTCAGGCCCACTACAATGTCAGGCCCGACCTCACGTCGCTGGCGAAGATTCTCGCGGGCGGACTCCCCGGAGGCTGCCTGACGGGTCGGCAGGATATCATGGATCTGCTGGAATTCAGGGGAGAACGGGAGTGGGATACCTGCCGGAAAATGCCCCACCAGGGTACCTTTAACGCGAACCCGATTTCCGCGGCCGCCGGGATTGCCACGCTCAGGGCGATCGAAGACGGAACACATATCGCGGCCGCAAACCGGAACGCCGACGTCCTCCGCGGCCGCCTTAACGCTGTCATTTCAGACCACGATGTGGAGTGGGTCGTCTATGGAGACTTTTCGGGCGTCAAATTCCTTCCCGAGAGTGGACCCATGACAAAGAGCCTGCAGGAGATAGCAGGGGGATCGTATGACTACCGCAGGCTGAAGACGCCGGACCCGGTGATTAGAGATGCATTCCGAGCCAGCATGCAGCTGGAGGGTGTCGACCTCAATGGACTGGTTGGCATGACGGCATCCGTGCACACCGAAGACGATCTGGACCACGTTGTACAAGCATTCGACCGCACGCTGCACAGATTGATACGCCATGGCCTGATTGGGCGTAACGGCCCGGATTCGAAGGCGCGTTCCTGAGGCGGCCAGTAGCATTCGGGAACATATCTCCGAGGATTCCGAGGGATGCTGCGAAGCGAATTCTGAACCGCGCTTACCCGCGTTCTTTCGGTACCTGCAGAAATGGCGAGCGTTTCTTCATGCCAGACCGGATCCGGATTCTATCCGACGAAATAGCCAATCGTATCGCCGCGGGTGAAGCCGTCGAGCGCCCGGGCTCCGTGATAAAGGAGCTGGTGGAAAACGCCATCGATGCAGGTGCGGACCGAATCGTTGCTGAGGTGACCGGCGGCGGCAAGGAGACCATACGAGTCAGCGACAACGGCTGCGGAATGTCCGGTGACGATGCGCTGCTGGCCCTGGAACGGCACGCAACGAGCAAGATCGTCGATTTTTCCGACCTTCGCACGCTGCGTACGCTCGGGTTTCGCGGCGAGGCGCTGCCGAGTATCGCGGCGGTATCGCGGATGGTAATCGAAACCCGCGATTCGGAGGCGTTGCAGGGCACCCGCGTTCGCGTGGAAAGCGGCCGGGTGCGCGACGTTTCGTCAACAGGCCGGGACAGGGGAACAACGGTCGCCGTTCACGGCCTGTTTTTCAATGTACCCGCAAGGCGGAAATTTCTGAAGGGTGTGGAGACCGAATTCAAACACGTGTCCGATGCTCTGACGGGCCTGGCGCTGGCCTATCCGACCATAGCATTTGTGCTTTCTCACAATGGGCGTGAGATTCTGAATCTTGGCAGGACCGGGCGCCGGGACCGCCTGCAGGAGGTCTTTGGTGTTCGGTTCGGTCGCGACGCCGTTTATCTGGACGGTGAACGGAATGGCGTTCGGGTTTGGGGGTTTGCCGGCAGGCCGGAACGGGCGCGAAAGTCGGGTGCGCAGCAGGCGACGGTCGTAAACGGTCGCTGGGTCCGCGACAGGGGAGTGACGTACGCCGTGCACGATGGCTTTGGCGGACTGCTCGTGAAGGGGTTCCATCCTGCGTTCGCGCTGCTTCTGGAAATGGATCCCGCCCATCTTGACGTCAATGTGCATCCCGCCAAGCGCGAGGTGCGTTTTTCGGATGAAGCCGCGGTCTGCAACGCGGTTGCTGAAGTCGTGCGGGCGGGGTTGAGGGAAGAGGACCTGGTACCCGAGGTGGACAGCGGAATTGCCGCACCCGCGATTCCGGCGGGAGATCCCTCGAGGGCATCGCCGGACCCGACCGGTGGCGTCGCGGACGCGCCCGCGGAGAAGGAGGCCTATCTTTCCGATCCCCTTGGCCTGGAAGACGTGCAGATGGCACTTTCGCTGACCGTCAGGAAAGCTGCCGGAGGCCCTGAGGCGCAGGCGGACGGCGCGGTCGATCCGGACCTGGCCGACGAAGAAGCAATTGAGCACGTCCCCGTATGGCAGGTACACGACAAATATGTCCTGGCGCATATCAAGAACGGCCTGATTTTTGTCGATCAGCACCTGGCCCACCAGCGGATGATCTACGAACAGACGCTGGATTGCTTTGAAGCCAACGGCGGACTGGGCCAGCGACTCCTGTTTCCGGTCACGCTCGATTTCGGCCTGCGCCGGATCCACAGGGTCAGAGAGGCGATGCCGCTGCTGGAAGCCATGGGCTTCGGCATACGGGATTTTGGCGGCAATACGGTGGTTGTGGATGCCATTCCCGTGGAACTGAAAGGTTGGGAAGACGGCCGGCTCCTGCAGGAAGTCGTAGACGAACTTGGCGAAAGGGAGCGTCAGGCATCCGTCCCGGTCGGCGGGCAGAAAGCGGTTTCTCCGCTCGAGCACCGGTTGGCCGCCGCCTATGCCCGGCACACGGCCATCCGGACGGGAGAGCGGCTCTCCGCAAGGGAGATGCGGGCGTTGATCGATCGGCTGTTCGCCACGCGCGAGCCGTTCGTTTGCCCGCAGGGCAGACCGGTTGTGGTAAAGATGTCTCTGGATGAACTCGATCGACAATTCAACCGATAGGCGGCGCCGGGTGTTGGCGCTGGTGGGCCCGACCGCATCCGGCAAGACGCGGGTTGGCGTCGCCCTAGCGAGGGCGCTTGGCGGTGAAGTGGTTTCCGCCGACGCGCGGCAGGTCTACCGGTATATGGACATCGGTACCGCCAAACCGACTCCGGAAGAGCGCGCGCTTGCGAAACACCATATGCTCGACGTCGTGGATCCCGATGAGAACTACAGCGCCGGGCACTACGCGGTCGATGCATCCGCGGCGATCGAGTCGATTTTTGAGCGGAATCGCGTCCCGATCCTTGTGGGAGGGTCGGGTCTGTATCTGAAGGCGGCGATCGATGGATTCTCACCGCTCCCGCGCACGCCGCGGACGGTACGGGCACGTCTTCTTGATGAAGCCGGCGAAGATCCGGCGGGGGTCTATCGCAGGTTGCGCGAAGTCGACCCCGTAACGGCCGGCCGTTTGCACGCCAACGATACCAAACGGATTGTGCGCGCGCTCGAGGTCTTCGAACTGACCGGGACCCCGATATCGGTGCTTCACGAGCTTCCCGCCAGGCGGCCGCGGGACTGGAGCGTGGCGTGGTTCGGATTGGCAGTGGACCGTACCCTGCTCTACCGGAGGATCGAAGAACGGGTGGACCGCATGATCGCGGCCGGACTCGTGGATGAGGTCCGGGAATTGAAACGTCGCGGTTATACCCGTGAGCTCAATGCGCTCAATACCTTCGGGTACAGGGAGGTTTTCCGTTTTCTGGACGGCGAATCGGATCTGGCTGAAACCACAGCGCAGATCAAGATGGGCACGCGGCGTTACGCCAAACGCCAGCTTACCTGGTTCCGCAGGGAAAGACGGGTGACATGGATCGATGCCGACCCGGAAGGTGCGCCGGCCGCCATCCTCAATTTCCTTGACACGCACTAAAGGAGATGGTAATTTTCGAAACCAGCGTGGGCGGGAATAGCTCAGCTGGTAGAGCGCAAGCTTCCCAAGCTTGATGTCGCGGGTTCGAGTCCCGTTTCCCGCTCCATAAAAACAGCCTTATCGTACAAACAATGGCCATTTAACCTATGTGTTTGAATGGCCGTTTTTGTTGGTGGTCCGTTTTCGTGATTGTCTGGTGGAAAGTCCAGTATACATGGATGTACAAGATAAACAGGATGAAAACGCAACAGCAGGAGACCCGCTATGGCGCCTACGATTTACAGAGAACGTGGATTCAGGTTCTTTTTCTTTTCCCGCGAAGAGCCGCGAATGCATGTTCATGTGATCTGTACGGAAGGTGAGGCGAAGTTCTGGTTAGAACCGGAAATTGAACTCGCAAGGAATTATGGACTGAGGCGCAGCCAGTTGAAAGAAGCTGAGACGATAATAGAGGAGAACCGCCATGAGTTCCAAACAGCGTGGCATCGGCACTTCGGGAGTTGAGGTTACCGGCATATCCGCACACGGCGTCTGGCTGCTGTCCGGACAGGAGGAGATTTTTCTGTCGTACGAGGATTTTCCGTGGTTCAAAGATGCTTCCGTTGGAAAAATCCTCAATGTAGAGGAGCCGAACCCTGGGCACTTCTATTGGCCGGATCTCGATATCGATCTCGGATTGGAATCCATCCGCCATCCTGAGCGATTCCCGCTCCGAGCAAGGCGTGATCCATAATCGTCCGCGATGTTCTCTGGCAATGTCGCGGTGTGTCCAGTTGAAATCTCAGTTTCCTTCAGCTGGAAACCCGACGGAGTTGTCGGGCAATCCCATCGTCGAGTCGGAATCCATGGCGTCCGCCTTATGGTCGCTCAGGCGAACTGCCATGGGAATCCGGCAAGAGACAGATGTGTATTTCTATCAGGTGCTAACGTGACCGATTTTCAATCGGTTGAACGCAATCTTGAGCCGCTTCGGCCGGAATACCGTTTCGTGTTCGACGGTCAGCCTTCGTCCCTTTCCGTACTGGACTTCTGGGTCTGGATGGGTTCAGACGTTTTGAACAACGCCTTTCGCGGAATGGTCGCTGAATACATCGTCGGCCAGGCCACTGGGGCATGGAATGACGCGGCCGTACGGGTCGAATGGGATGAGGTCGATATCAGGACGCCCGAGGGGATTTCGATCGAGGTCAAATCTGCGGCATACATTCAGTCCTGGCGTCAGCCGCGACCATCTCGAATTGTCTTTCGTATCGCGAAAACCCTGTCATGGGATTCAGTGACGGGGGAGTACTCGGAAACACCAGTCCGAAGCGCCAACGTCTATATTTTCTGCCTGCTTTTTCATCGTGACGAAAGGACGATCAACCCTCTCGAACTGACACAGTGGGAGTTCTACGTTGTGCCCACAAGAACGCTGGACGAGGTGCTCGGTGACCAGAAGACCGTCAGGCTCTCGCGTTTACGGGACCTGGATGCCGCTCCGGTCGGGTTTCGTCAGCTGCGAACCGCCATACTTGAGGCATACGGCGAAGGAGAAAGGAATTGAATACGGGAGTTGGTACGTATTATAAGAGCAGCTCGTTTAACCGGACACGCCGTTTCGCACCGATACCTTCTGTGCCATTTGTACGTTTTGTGGCCATTTTTTCGTTTGTCTCTTCTGAATTGAGGTAAACTCTCGTTATTTGCCTGAAGCGGAGATCATGACGTGGAAAACGGGATCCCGGAGTGGGTGACATATCCGCGGGACGAGTGGATTGAGATCACGCCCGATGAAGCCGGACTGGACGTTCGGAAGTTCGAACGCTTCCTGACGGGCCTGGATATAAAGGGCGCGTCATTCGGCGGCGAGGACCACACCGGAGACAAGTGGGGGACTGTACTCACGCGCGGAGGGTACCTGGTGCATGCCTGGGGCGACCGGCATTACCGGTTTCAGACGGCCTCGATGGGCAAGGCGTTCATGTGGGTGCTGATCGGATTTGCCGTGGAAGAGGGGTTGCTCGATCCGGATGCCCCGATCCACAGATCCTGGACGGGTGAGGGCGAGCTTTCGCATGCACACAAATACCTGAACCGGGGACGCCACCTGACGCTTACCTGGCGCCACCTCATCGGAGCGAAGGACCGTAGTGCGCACCAGGGTGGCTTCCCCATGGAACTGGGAAACGTGTGGTCGAAGGGACCTGAGGGCCGCGCAAGGGCGGAACGCTGGTGGCCGGCGTGGGCGACCTGGACCGGGGATCCGTTCTACGACCTTTACTCGCACGTCGAACCGGGTACGGTAGAGCATTACAGCAGCGCGGGGTTCTGGCGTCTGGGTCAGGCCCTGACCTGCGTTTGGGAACGGGACCTGAAAGAGGTGCTCGACGAGCGGCTGTTCGGAAAAATCGGGATTCTACCACAGCGGTGGGACTGGTACACGGGTAAGGCGATGAGCGAAAGCAAGTACTTTTACCCGGCCATTCCGGATTCGTACACGTATCTCGATCCGCCCTTCGAAATCAACGGTAACCCGGTTAGAAGCGGTCCGGGGTGGGTGGTGATGAGCCCGTCGGATATCGCCCGTTTCGGGCATCTGCTGGCGACACGAGGGCAGTGGGAGGGCGAGCAGCTTGTCGATCCGGACTGGCTGCGGGGACACAGCGGTGGAAACCGCTGCGGCGTGAGTGGTGAAAGCGCGTATTACACGGCAATGGCCCAGGTCACCACCGAAGGCTTCGATCATCCTCACTCAATCGTAACCACGAGCCTGCTGCCGGACGACGTCTTTGTCGGCCCGGTACGGGTTTCCCGGAGAGGGTGAGGGGAGCGCAATATGGATGACGTGCGAATCGGGATCGCCGGGCTGGGCCATCGCGCGCTGAACTGGATTCGCTTGCTGCAGGCAATTCCGGGTTATCGGATTACTGCGATCTACGACTGGATCGAGCCCCTGCAGGAGCGAGCGCTGGGTCATATCCGCAACGGCGGCGACGTAAGGGTGTTCGCTGACTACGGAGACTTCCTGTCGTACGACGGGATGGACGCGGTCGGCCTGTGCGTGAGGCGGAAGGAGGTGGGGGAGATGGCCGCGCGGGCGCTGGAGGCGGGGAAGCACGTGAACTCCGAGGTGCCCGCCGCGTACACCATGGCCGACTGCTGGCGGATCGTAACCGACGTGGAAAGGACCGGACTGGTCTACAGCCTGGCGGAGCAGACCCGGTTCTGGGGTGTGGCAGAGGGCTGGCGGCAGCTTGTGGCCGAGGGACGCCTGGGAAAGATCACCTATGCCGAGGGTCAGTACGTCGGGTGGTACGGCACCCATCAGTATTTCCAGGATTTCAAAACCGGAAAACAGGTTCCCATCGAGGCGCTGTCCGATCATCCCGAAGCCGAGCCCACGGTGCTGCATACTCTGCCCGTGATCGTCGGAGGCATCGGTTCACACGATATGGACGTAATGCTGACGGTCCTGGACGACCGGGTCGTGGAAGTGGTGGGGATGAGCACGAAGGAGCCCAGCTATGCATTCCCCGGGATTTCCCGCGCGGATATGCAGGTTGCGTTGATGAAGACGGAAAAGGACACGGTAATCAGGATGCTGTGCGGGTTCACACAGCCCAGGCCGCACGGCGATCACCACTGGTGGCAGTTCATCGGCACGAAGGGCACTGTCGAATGGCGCCGGTCGCTCAACGAGAAGCCGAAGATGTGGCTCGCCGATACGCAGATGAACGACTGGGCGGAGGTGGACTGGCAGTACCAGCGCACAGATGCCCCATCAGGCGCCGGGGGCAGCGGCCACGGCGATGCCGACTATTACGTCCACACGCATTTCCGGGACGCCGTTCGCGAAGGAAAGCCGCTGCCACTGGACGTCTACAGGGCAATGGATACAACCGCACCCGCCATCAGGGCGCACGATTCGATTGTCGAAGGCGGCAGGCTCATGAAGGTCCCTGACTTCCGGCCGGGGCTGGAGCGATTCGTCGGAAAGATTCCGAAGGGAGTGGCGGTGAGTGAGTAGAATTGTGATTCTAATTGACGCAGACCCGCGAGTCTACGTCGCTGTGGAATGGTAGTTTGCCAGATTTGTGCGTCGAAAAATAGCGGCCAATTATTGATAATGCAGATATCCTGACCATATATGATGTAACATCAGACGCTGGGATCAATCGTGGCCAACGCGAGTTCTCTAAGTTGCTTTCGGTAGAAAGGACAATGATGCATATTGCAAGGTTTGCGGGCATCCACATAAGAGTCAGTGACCAGCCAAATTTATTGGATGAAACGTTAGGTTTCGAAAATACTGACGTTTACTTGAAAGCGGTCGGTCAAGAACACGGAGGCCAGAATTACAGGGCAATCGCCGTTAGAAAGTTTCGACCTGAGGCTACCAGTTTGCTTGATCTGGCACATGGCGAAAGGAAAATGTGTGAATCGTCCATACAACACATCGCGAATTTACTAGGAATAGCTTCTTGTTGTGAACATTTGGTCGTTTCAGAGTTACCGGTTATAGCCTTTAGGCCAGATTCGACGATCGAAGAAGAATTCGTTGCCCCGCTTCTTGACGAATTTGGCTATGTCGGGTCGTCGAGAATGGAAATGGGTAGACTTTTGTTCAAGCATATGGGAAATTACATTGATTTGTCTCGAGATAGACCCAATGGTACATCTGCTTTAGCCGCGGCTCTCAATTGTTCTACAAAACTTGCTCAATATCGTGAGTTAGTGCGGTTTTTTGAAATTGCATTCCGAATGCCTTTCGTGCAGATGGACAAAAAGCTCCACCAATTTCTCAAGGTAACCAATTTGAAGTTTGACAGAGAAGAAATCCGGAAATGGAAAAGTTTTAGACACACAACAATTCATGGCGATGGAGCCAACAACAGAGAAATGTCGTTTGAAATCGACGTTGCACCATATTTGGAGCGTATGAAGATGGCAGCCTTGGATGTTTTATTTAATAAGGCACGATGGAGTTGCAGAGACACAGGGCGACGTAAGGGTTATGAGATCCCCGGCTTTTCGAGGGACGGAGACGAATTGATCGCTAGTGATAACTATATCGAGGCCAGAGTCGTAATGATGGATCAGTTTGGAGTTTGGGCTGTAAAGTCTGCATCGGTGGACGTACAGAAGTTGAAGAGCGACGGTTGGCGATTTACATCATCTAATTGCACCCCCACATAGTAACAGGTGTCAAATAAGCCCGCGACGGGCTAATTCAGAGGATCTGCTACCAAACGCGGCTGATTCGATATTGAGATGCCAATACTCGACTTCAAAGAAATTCCCATTCCGACCTCTGGCGAGAACCGCGATCGATTCGAGTTATTCGCTCGCGAATTCCTTGAACTCAGAGAATTCAAGGAGATCGTTGGGCCGGGTCGTGGACCTGACGGTGGCCGCGACATAATAGTGGAAGAAACCCGTACTGGAGTTGGAGGCGAGACACGCGTGAAATGGCTCGTTAGCTGTAAGCACAAGGCTCACTCTGGAGCGTCAGTAACTCCAAACGATGAACGAAATATACCCTGTCGTGTATCTACTCACAGTTGCAATGGTTTCATTGGGTTTTACTCCACGCTTCCTAGTTCCGGTCTTGTAGATAGACTTTATGCGTCGGACTTGCCGTATGAGACATTAGTGTACGACCGAGAGCGAATCGAACGGGAATGTCTAGAATCAAGTCAAGGGTTAGCTCTTGTTAGACGCTTTTTTCCGAATTCCTACGCCAAATGGGAACTACGGTATCCGAATCGAGCAGATATCCACTTGGAGAAAACTGACCTATTATGTTGCAATTGTGAGAAGAGCCTTCTGCGGCCAAAACCGAGTGGCATTGTAGTGGAATGGAGTAAATGTCATGGGGAAGGGCAATCAAGGAAAGGGCATTGCCAACATATTTACTGGTGTTGCAAAGGGCAGTGTGACGACGCGTTAAGGATTCAATACCGGCACAAGGATCTTGCCGATCGATGGAAGAGTATTGCCGACTTGCTGATACCGATTGTTTACATCAGATGGGTAATGGCAATGATCAACACGCTCCACAACGGAATGACCTACTCAAATGATGCATTGCATAATTCGAAGGAGCTAATTCGAAATCTCTTCCCGTTTATCTCACGCAGTATATCTGAGGAAGAAAGGAAGCGGATAAAGATGCTTGTTACGATCCCTGACTACCTTGGAGGATTGGGAGAAAACCCTAAGAGGTGCACGGTTACGATTCTCGGTGGAGATGGTTTGTAGACGAATTTACCGCCCAGGGTTCAACTTCCGAATTCACACTGTCTACAAGATTCGTGAATATCGTGTCGCCCAACATGGATGCATTCCAGATTGACTCGGGGTAAATTCGTACGTACGTTACGAACTTTAATGACGCATTTTGCTAGCCACGGTAGGGGGTAGACAACGATCGGTGTGGTTACACACCTGTGCCAAGCCAGACTAAAAGGCTAAGGAATCTTGTTCCGCGTGGCAGCGCAGGCCTGCCAGACGAGGCAGAAAACATGTCTATTACAGAAAATGTTCGGGCGTGGCTGGAAGAACAAGGTTATCCTTTGGAGATGCGGGTAGCGGCCGCCTTCCGTGAGACGGGATTTGAGGTGCGCCAGTCTAGCGTTTACATTGACCCCCAAAGCTCGAAAGGCCGCGAAGTCGACGTGATAGCATCCGATCCTGATTACATCGGATGCGTAGAAATTCATTTTGTTATTGAGTGTAAGTCATCAAAAAAACCATGGATCTTATTGACAGCCGACGATGTTCTTTCCAGTTACAATCGTCTATCTGCGCTCGGTGTTCTCTCCGACGCAACTCGAAGTACGTTTGGCAAGCGAGTCGTAGAATTGATAGATTCTCTGCCGTGGCTCCCGAAGAGTAGTCGTTGTGGATACGCGTTTCGGCAGGCCTTCTCAGGAAACTCCGATTTGGCATATACAGCGGCCATGAACGTTGCGAGCGCCTGTGAATACCTTGTTTATCCCAAGGGCGATAGTCCCTCGGCGCCGTTTATCATCGCATTTCCATTGATAGTTGTTGACTCGCCGTTGTTGGAATGCACGCTTCAACCGGACGGAAAACTACAACTCGATGAAGTTTCACAAGGTGAATTTCTGTTCGTCGCAAGGCTTCCGAGTTATTTTGGATCATGCATTAGGATTGTTACGGGGGACTACCTTCGGGATTTCGCACACGAGGCGAAAAATGTAGCAGAGCGGTACCGCGAAGCGCTTATGCCAGAACAAGAGAGAATGGTGAAACAGTGGAGGGAACATAAAGCAAATGGGTGATTTGAAAGGCTGCCCTTAATTCGTTGGATCCAATGCATGGTTTCGAAGAATCCAGCAGGCTGCCCTCTGGTTCCGTATCAATATGAAAAACCTTTTATGGCCTGTAGGTGGCGGTCGTGGGGAGATCGGCGCTGGTGCGTGTGCTCCGTACCTCAATCGTGAGGAATTGACGATGTTGCGATAACTTCGAGCTTTCGATTCATCCTGATGAAAGGAATGGCCATTCGATTTTTTTGAATGGCCGATTTCTTTGAACTTATGGACGTCCTCACATTCGTCGATAAAGACGGTACTGGAGGGAATCCCGCTGAAACGGAGTTTTGTCGAGAATCGGGGTCGGTGTTGCATAGTTTGCGATTTGCTGACGATGATCTCTTGCCATGGAGAGCGGTTGTTAATGCCGAAGCCGTCGAATTTGGCCCTAAGCTTCTTGTTTTCAACAACATTATCGCTGAGAAATTACGGGTATTAACACTTGCCGGTTGACATACACGGGATACTTTCCTATATCTGGTATTCCCGAAGAGTTATATTAGAGATGTAGTGCGACCGTGACTCGAAATTGCAGAAGGGCTATCTGATGCCACGGATTTTCGACAATATTGAGCAGCCTCTTCTTCCCGCACTCCAGGAGACTATGGAGGTTTCTGAACGCGCGGATTTCTGCGTGGGTTATTTCAATCTGCGTGGGTGGCGGGCGATCGACGAATATGTCGAAAAGTGGCAGGGTGGAGAAAGTAACTGCTGCCGGTTGCTGGTGGGCATGCATCAAATACCGCACGAGGAGTCTCGACTCGCCAGGAGCCTTACCCGCCAGAATGGAAACTTGGACAATCAGAAAGCACTTCGGTTGAAGAAAGGGCTCGCTGCAGAATTCCGGGACCAACTGGCCACAGGTGCGCCAAGCAATGTCGATGAGGCCGGACTTCGCAGGCTGTCAGTACAAATCAAGACGAAAAAGGTCTTGGTCAAGCTCTTCCTCAGACATCCGCTGCACGCAAAGCTTTATATGCTGTTCCGACCGGATCCTGTCAACCCCTCGGTCGGGTACCTGGGCAGCAGTAATCTCACGCAAGCCGGACTTTCCGGACAAGGCGAACTGAATGTAGACGTGCTGGATCACGACGCTTGTGCGAAGCTCGCCAAATGGTTTGACGATCGCTGGCAGGATCATTGGTGCATCGATATCTCTGATGAACTCGCGCAGATAATCGATGAGAGTTGGGCCGGGCCACGGTTGATCCCACCGTACCACATTTACGTGAAGATGGCTTATCACCTGTCACAGGAGGCCCGGGCGGGTCTGACGGAGTTCCGCATTCCGAAGGATTTCGGCAACAAGCTTCTCGAATTCCAGGTGGCCGCCGTAAAGATCGCCGCGCACCACCTGAACAAGCGCGGCGGCGTGATCATCGGTGACGTGGTGGGGCTCGGTAAAACGCTGATGGCCACAGCGTTAGCGCGGGTATTTGAAGACGATTATGGGTTGGAAACGCTGATTATATGCCCCAAAAACCTGGTGCCGATGTGGAAGGACTATAAGGACGAGTATCGATTGCGCGCACGCGTTCTGTCGGTCAGCCAGGCTATCAATAAGCTGCCCAACATGCGACGTTTCAGGCTGGTTGTGATAGATGAGAGCCATAATCTCCGGAATCGTGAGGGCAAGCGGTACCGCGCAATTCAGGAATACATCCGTGAGAACGAGAGCAAGTGCATTTTGCTCTCGGCAACGCCATACAACAAGACCTACCAGGATCTCTCAAATCAGATCCGGCTATTTGTGTCTGACAATGAAGACCTGGGCATCCGTCCGGACCGCCTGCTGCGGGAGATCGGCGAAACCGAGTTTATCCGCCGGCATCAGGCGCCCGTCAGGTCGCTTGCCGCATTCGACCATTCGGAATACACCGAAGACTGGCGTGAATTGATGCGTTTGTACCTTGTCCGCCGGACCCGAAGCTTCATTCAGGAGAATTATGCAGCGTTGGATCCGGAAAACGGGCGAAGATATCTGACGTTCGACGACGGTACGAAATCCTATTTCCCTGTGCGAGTTCCACGAACGGTCGGCTTTGATATCGACATGCAATATGGGCGGCTCTTCGACGACAACGTGGTTTCGGCCATCAATGGGTTGGAACTCCCACGCTACGGTCTGGCGAATTACTTGGCGGAGACGGCCGATCCACCGCCGTCGACGGCTGAGAACCAGGTCCTGCAAGACCTGTCACGTGCGGGCAGGCGCCTCATGGGTTTCTGCCGCACCAATCTGTTCAAACGTCTTGAAAGCAGCGGTCATTCGTTCCTGCTTTCCGTCGAGCGACACGTGCTACGGAATTTCATCTTTATCCACGCCATCGAAAACGGCTTGGAACTGCCGATCGGCACGACCGATGCCGGTATTCTGGATCCCCAGTCTTACGACGAAGACGCGGACAGCGCTGCCGGCGACATATTTGAGGACGACGACGACGGTGGCGACAAGGTTCAGGAGGAACACTTTCTGAGAACCGAGGAAGAATTCCGTCGGAACGCCGCCAAGGTATACACGGTCTACAGCGAACGATACAGCAGGCGGTTTCGATGGCTCAGCCCGCGTCATTTCGGCGAGTCTCTGCTGGAATCTCTGTTGTCAGACGCGAGAACGTTGCGTGAGATGCTGGAGGACTTTGGCGACTGGAATCCGTCACAGGACGCGAAACTTGCGGCATTGCGCCAAATCCTGGAAACAAAACATGCCGGTGAGAAGGTCCTGGTCTTCACACAGTTTGCCGACACCGTGCAATACCTGGAACGTCAGTTGAAGGTTGGTGGCTTGGAACGGCTGTCCGGCGTTACCGGCGGCTCCGCGGATCCCACACGGTTGGCCTGGCGGTTCAGCCCCAAGAACAACGAAAGGGGCGGCCAAATCCCTACGGAGGACGAATTGCGGGTGCTGGTTGCCACAGACGTGCTGAGCGAGGGTCAGAACCTTCAGGATTGCGCCATTGTCGTCAATTACGACCTGCCGTGGGCGATTATCCGGCTGATTCAAAGAGCGGGACGCGTGGACCGTATCGGGCAGTCGGCGGCGAACATTCTCTGTTATTCCTTTCTTCCTGCAGAGGGGATCGAACGTCTGATTCGTCTGCGAACCCGAGTACGGCAGCGCCTTGAAGAGAACGCCGAGGTGGTCGGAACCGACGAAGCTTTTTTTGAGGACGATGACGAACGTGCCGTCGTGGATCTGTATAACGAACAGACTGGAATTCTCGATGGGGATGACGATTCCGAGGTGGATTTGGCCTCCTTCGCCTATCAGATCTGGAAAAACGCCACGACTGCCGATAGGTCGTTGGAGAAGAAGGTGGAGCAGATGCCGGACGTCGTCCATACTTCCAAAGCGTGTTCAGAACCACATGCCCGGCAGGAGGGTGCACTGGTATACATGCGCACGGCACAGGACAACGACGCCCTCGCCTGGATGGACCGGGACGGTGGAAACGTAACCGAAAGCCAGTTCGAAATCTTGCGGGCGGCAGAATGCAAGCCGAATACACCCGCGTTGCCCAGACACGAAAACCATCACCATCTCGTGCGCAAGGCCGCGGAACAGATTGCGAGTGAGGAAAGGAACGTCGGTGGTCAGTTGGGGCGGCCGTCCGGAGCGCGCTTCCGTACGTACGAAAGACTCAAGAATCACGCAGATCGCGTTGAGGGAACGCTATTCGATACCGACAAACTGCGAAAGGCCATTGACGATATCTACCGATACCCGCTGCGACAGTCGGCGATCGATACTCTAAACCGTCAGTTGCGAAGTGGAATTTCCGATGACGACCTGTCCGGACTGGTCGTCGAAATGCGGGAGGATGGGCGGTTATGCATCGTCCACGGCGAGGCTGAGGAACCGCAGGAACCGCGGATCATCTGCTCGATGGGCTTGATAAACTACGAATGACGCGAATAGACGCAAACCTGATGAACTACGAATGACACGAATAGACGCGAATGGACGACAGGAAAAATCGTCCGTTCGATCGGCGCGATAGACTCCGAAAGTCGCCAATAGACGTAAATCTGATGAACTACGAATGACGCGAATAGACGCGACCTTACACCTGTCCAAAATCGCCTGAAAGATGAACATCGTGTCCAAATCATCAACTACGTGAACTCGGCAGGCGCAATACTCGGCCTGCTCGTCAAATCATCAAGGGCTGGAATACGAGCGTTTCGCAATCGAACTCTAAACCACATCATTCCCAGTTTTTCGTATTTTTGGTAGTCCAATGATACCCTGCCTTATTCGGGGTTATTCGCACTATTCGTAGTTTAATGCCTTTCAGCCGATTACCCATGATCGTCACCATCACATCAAAACGCCAAATCACCTTGCCGGTACGGGTGCTGGACGCTCTGGGGGTCGGCCCGGGCGACCAACTCGAAATTGTCGAAGGTCCCGACGGTTTCACGTTGAGGGCCAAGCGTATCGAATACTCCCGTCTCGGGACGTTGCGCGATAAGAACCGGGGCGGGCAGGGGAGGTTTGAAATCCAGGACTTCCGGGAGCAATCGTATGCTCCTTCACTTCGGGATTGACACGTTAGTACTGATTCGATTGCTCAACACTTTGTTTTAAGGAGGTTCCCATGATTGTAAAGATTAGCACAGAAGGCCAGGTCACCCTGCCAAAGCGGGTGCTGAACATGCTGCGGGTAGGTCCCGGAGACCATCTTGAGATTGAGAAAGGGCCTGGCGGCTTCGTTCTTCGTCCCATGTCGAATGATGAATCCGGTCTAGATGAGCCGGACGGGACAAGTACGACAGAAACGAATATCCCAATGCTGGAACTGGTGACAGTCAGGACTGGAAGGTCGACGTCGTGGACTAGGGATGAGATCTATGGCGATGATGGCCGCTAATTTACACTTTCTGGACACAAACGTACTCTTGACCGCCACGGACGAGTCCCGATCCCAGCATAGGGAAGCGACGAGGCTGCTGTCAAACTCAGGGAGTAGCAGTATTCGCCTTGCCGCAAGCGGACAGATTCTAAGGGAATACCTGGTCGTCACGTCGCGACCCATCGACGCAAACGGACTGGGTCTTAACGTTCGCGACTCGGTTGCGAACGTCAACGAGTTTCTGCGTCGATTACAACTGTTTGACGAAACCCAGGAAGTTGCACAGCGATTGCGCCAGCTCGCCTTGAAATACGGAATACGCGGCAAACGGCTGCATGACGCCAACATCGTTGCCACTATGGCAACCCACGGCATCCGAACGTTGGTAACGGAGAACCACGACGACTTCCTGCGATTCGACGAAATCGACATCGCTTCGATAATCGATCTCGTTCGGGCGTAACGTGTTAGGGAACTACGAAGTGCCCTCAATTCTGAACAGAAAGAAAGTCAGGACGCATCTGGAGAATTTCGATCTCTGTACGCTCTTCATTGAGGAGTTGGGCTGGGACCACGGAGGCGCCGATACCGTCATTGGCGTAGGCGAGGAGTCGTTTGCCCTGGAAGCGATCGCGCACAAACGCGGCATGGTTGCTTATCAGCACGTCGCTGACTCAGAGACGACGTTTCCCGAATATGCGACTCGACGGAAAATCGAAAGAGCCGTCGCGAAGCAAGTCCGCGAACACATCATCGTTTACGCCTCACACGACCGGACCGAACAATCATGGCAGTGGGTAAAGCGGGAGCCCGGTCAACCCGACCGACACCGGTCGGAGTCGTTCCGCAAGGACGATACTGGAGAGCGGCTGATCCAGAAGCTGCAGAATCTCGTCTTTACACTGGACGAGGAGGAGAACCTGACGATCGTTGACGTATCCGGCCGGGTTCGCGCTGCCTTTGACGTGGAGAAGGTCACAAAACGGTTCTACGACCGATTCAAGAAGGAACACGAGGCCTTCCTGGGGTTCATCGAAGGTATCACGGATCTGGCGGATCAAGAGTGGTACGCCTCGCTGATGTTGAACCGCATGATGTTCATCTATTTCATTCAGAAGCGAGGATTCCTCGACAACAACAGCGAATACCTCCGCGACCGTCTCGAAAAGGTTCGCCAGCAATATGGAAATGGGAGATTCAACCGGTTCTACCGGCTGTTTCTATTGAGGTTGTTCCACGAAGGGCTGGGTCAGCCGGAGGCAAATCGCTCTCCGGAATTGGCGGCGCTTCTCGGCAAAGTGCCGTTTCTAACCTGAATAATTCATAAAAAAGGTAGTTTCCATACCCAAGTCATTGTATTATAATATGGTTACGCACATAACCATTACACAATGACATAGGAGGAAACTACCGTGGGAGGTCAAGATAAGCA
>CAZKDZ010000283.1:0-18565 GCA_964551635.1 uncultured bacterium
CGACTACGACAACGACGGCGACCTGGACATCTACGTCGCAAACGGTCAGGGCTTTCGCAACTACCTGCTCAGGAACGACGGGAACCGCGATTTCACGGACGTCTCCAGGGAGGCAGGCGTCGCTGTCGAGCGTGAAACCCACGGCGTGGCCAGCGCCGACATCGACAACGACGGCGATGCGGACCTCTTCGCGGCGACGGACGGGCACAATTACCTCTTTCTGAACAATAACGACGGGACGTTTAGCGACATTACGGACCGCGCGGGGATCATCTCCAACTATTTCTCATCGACCGTTGCGTTTGCGGACGTGGACAATGACGGGTACGTGGATATTTACGTGGGCGGCGCCGGAGGCGAGGACGGCGTTGAGAGGAACCGGATTTTGGGCACGGGCGAACTGTATCTCAACAATGGAGACCTCACGTTTACGGACATTACCGATGAAACCGGCACGGAGGGGACGTACACGTGGTCCGTCCGCTTCTGCGATTACGACGACGATGGGGACCCCGACCTTTTCACCGCCAACGACCAGGGCATCGCGCTGGCGGGTGAATGGTCTCCCATCCGGCTGCACAGGAACGACGGCAATCTGAGATTCACCGACGTCACCAGGGAGTCCGGTCTGGGCATCACGGGAAGCTGGATGGGACTTGCGTTCGGCGACTACGACCTGGACGGCGACTTCGACCTCTTCGCCACCAACGTCGGCGGCTCCTTCGTGGACAAGAAGGGACACCAGGAGTACGATCTGCACGGGTTCTTCCGCAATGACGGGGGTGTATTCCGGAACATCGCGGAAGAACTGCAAGTGTCACAGAACAACACACTGGCTGAACTGCATTTCGGCTGGGGCACGGTCTTTACGGATTTCGACAACGACGGCGACCTGGACCTCTACTTCGTGGGCAACTTCGAGATGCTCGAGGCATATCTCAATCCGGGTTACCTTCTGATCAACGACGGCGCCGGCGCATTCGCCGATTCCACGGCGCGCTTCGGTCTCAAGACCATTGACGGCACCGGCACGAACTCGATCGCGGTGGGCGTAGCTACAGGCGACGTGAACGACGACGGCCACGTGGATATTTTCGTCACTAACGCCGGAACGGATTTCCGGACCGGGTATCCGATGTTGTTTACGGAAAAATTCGACGACAACAACTGGATCCGCCTCAAACTGGAAGGTACGGAAAGCAACCGGTCGGCTATTGGTGCCAGAATCCGTCTCTTCGCGGGCGGCAGGACCCAGATCCGCGACGTCGCAAGCGGGGGGAGCAGTTTCTCGCAGAACAGCCTGTGGCCCACGTTCGGCATTGGCGAGAACGCCGTAATTGACTCAATCGAAATCCGATGGCCGAGTGGAATCGTCCAGACAATCATTGAGATCGAGCCCAACCAGACGCTCGAGATCTTGGAAGAGCGGCCCGTCTACGCTAATCCCCAGGCCGATTTCAACGGCGACGGCAGGGTCGATTTCAGAGATTTCATCGCCCTTGCCGCGGCGTTCAACACGGATGATTCAACCTATGACCTGAACGGAGACAGCGTGGTTGACTTCTCCGACTTCATTGAATTCGCGAAGTCATTCGGTCGTCCGCTGCCGTGACAGAAAATCCCGGCGGAAAATCCGCCGGGATTGAGAAGCCGCGAGAAATCCTCTCATGCATCCGGGTCTCAGGGTTCCTCGACGATAACGAAACCGAGAGAATCCACGGATGCGGACCCGAAGAGTCCGATCCCGCCCTCCACATTGAAGAGCGGCTGCCTGAAGTTCTCGCCCGCGAGCCCGCCGTACCAGCTCTGCCGCGCCTGCGGCCCTGAGCGCACGTAGTCGTACCAGTTCCTGTCTACAGCGTAGATCCGCATCAGGTGACGCCCTGTGTAGTAGATCGCGAACCACGGCAGCCTGGCGCTACCCTCGGTCGACTCAATCGCCGGCGAACTTCCCGTTCGTTCCGGCGATTCCTCGGATATTTCCCTTGCGACCTCTCCGGCATCTGCGTCCAGGGTGGCAATGCCGACCTGATAACCGGGAACGTCGATTGGATCGAACCTGGCTTCGAGAAACCCGGTCTTGTAAACCACCCGGTTTTCCGGTGCGAGAAAGACGCCGTCCGCAAGGTCCGCAAATGTCTTCAGTCTCCGCTGAACCGATTCGGTTTTCTGATCCAGAACCACGCCTTCCCGCACGCGGAACGCACCGGGCGTGACCGTCGTTGCCCGCGCCGTCGTGTCGTTTGCGGTTACGACCAGGACGTACTCTGTTTCGGGGGCAACAACCGGAGGGTCGGCCTGAGGCGAATACTGAAACGGACCCGCATCCGGATCCCGGACGTACCGAATGAAGCGTTCCCCCTGACGTATTTCCACGACGGCGTCCGACACCACGGCGTGCCTCGGACTGTCGCTGTCGCCCGTGGCCACCGTCTGCGATACGAATATCGGGGGAAGCGGCCGTCCCACGATCAGCAGTCCGTCAAGCACGAGTTTGCCCGCCGCGTCCGGACCGAACAACGAATCGGGGGTCCGTTCAGCCTGACAGGCCACGACCAACAGGCAGGATGCTGCCGTTAATACCAACGCGATTGCATTCCGCGTCATCACAGGTTCACCAGACCCTTTCGATATCAGAAGGCATAATTGATACCCAGCGTCGGTACGACCGGCAGCATCTTCACGACCTCGGGATCGGCCTGAATCGCGTCAGGATCGAACTGGACGAACCACTCGTTGCGCCGGCTGTAGACGTTAAACACCTGAATATACGCCTCGGCATCCACGCCGAATACACGGACCCCGCGCTTGACGCTCAGGTCAAGCCGGTGGTAAGGCAGCAGCCGCGCGCTGTTCCGGTCCGCCGGCAGCGCATAGTTCTCGATTCTGGCTTCGGGCTCGGCGGGCCGCCTCAATCTGTATACCGCCGACGCCGGCGTGAACGCCTGTCCCGTGGCGTACAGCAGATTGGCGCCAATGGTCCACCTGCCCACCCGCCAGTTGCTGACAAAAGATAGATCGTGCCGCCGGTCGTACTTGGGCGGAAACCGCTTCCCGCCGTTCAATTCCGCGAATCGCCGCCGGGTCCATCCCAGTGTATATCCGATCCAGCCGGTGACCGGTCCGGTGCGCTTCTGCAGAAAAAACTCAACGCCCGCTGCGACACCGGTTCCGCCGCTCACAAAGGTGTCTTCCGAGGTGCCCGCGTCCGAGCCGACGGCAACGTTGTTGTCGAATAGCACCAGGTTGGCGAAATCCGTAAAGTATCCTTCCAACGTCAGCTGATACCGCTTCGACGGTTCCCATTCCAGGCCCGCCACACCCTGCCAGGAACGGCCGGGCTCCACGGTCTCATCGAGAGGGACCCAGACGTCGCCGCCGCTGAAAGCCTCGGTGGTCACCAACTGCAGGTACTGCCTGTACGATCCGCCGCCTAACTTCAGCTTCAGCGCCGGCGTGAACCCGTGGCTGAGGGCGAGTCGGGGTTCTACGTGAAACCTGTTTCCTTCGCTGAAGTAGTTCGCGCGCGCGCCAAGCCTCACGCTCGTCTCGGGCCTCGGCTGCCACAGGTCCTGCGCGTACGCCGAAATCAGGATCGGTTTCTCCCGAATATCCAGTTGATCGTCCTGGTTGAAACTCTGTTTGTACGCGAAGTCGAACCACGTGCCGAGGAACCCGAAATTCAGAGAATGCCGGCTGCTCGCGAATAAGTCCAGGTCCCCCTTGACCGTGATATCCGTGATCCCGTTGGAAAATTCAATCGGCGTCTCTATCACGCGCAATTCCGTGTTGCTTTCGTATTTGCTTCCCGAGACCACCAGATTGCCGAATACCGCGGGAGAAAACACGTGTGTCCATCTGCCCGTGAATGCGGTATTGCCCCACCTCACATTGAAAAAACTCCCGTCATCCAGGTCGAGTTCCAGGTCGTCGCGTCCGAAGTATCCGCTGAACATCAGCTTGTCGCCATCGCCGAAATCCCGATTGAACTTCGCGTTGGTATCGTAGAAATAGTAGTACGGTACTTCGGTGTCCTCGTCCCTGATCAGGGAAAGAACCGGTTCCAGGTAGGTCCGCCGGCCGGAGACCATCCAGGACCCGTCGCCCGCGGGTCCCTCCAGCGTCATCCGCGCGGAAATCAGGCTGATTCCCCCCGACCCCTCGAATCCCTTCCGGTTGCCGTCGCGGTTGCGCACGTCCAGGACGGAACCGAGCCGTCCCCCGTATTGGGCCGGATAGGCGCCCTTGTGCAGGCTCATATCCTTTATGGCGTCCGGATTGAACGTGGAGAAGAAGCCGAACGCGTGGGTCGGGTTGTACAGCGGGATCTGATCCAGCAGGATGAGCGTCTGATCCGGTCCGCCGCCGCGGATATACAACCCGCTTGTAAAATCGGAAGCTGCCTGTATGCCGGGCAGCAACTGAAGGCTGCGCAGAAGGTCCGTTTCGCCAACCGCGGGCAGTTCCTGCAACTGCGCCGTCTCCAGCGTGACGAAACCCGTCTGCACGTTCCGTTCCACTTCGTACGGATCCCCTTCCACAACGATCTCGCGCGACAGAATCGGCTCCGGGACGAGTTGCACATTCAGTTCCGTCAGCTCGGCACCGGAGAATCGGAGGGTGTCCACAAAGCTGCGGTACCCGATATAGCTGACGACGAACGTATATTCGCCGGGAGGAATGTGCTGAATCGCGTAATACCCGTCCACGTTGCTCAGCGCGCCCAACGGCGATCCAATCCCTCGCAGAACCACGTTCGAGTACGGAAGCGACTCCCCGCTGGTGCGGTCCGTCACGAATCCGCTCAGCGTAGCAGCCACGACCGTGCCGGGCAAGATAAGTACCAGAATCAGAATGCGCACTGCGTTCACCCTGGCGCCTCCATTCGCCATAAATTGCCTCTCTGTGAATCAAACCATCGCCGCTTGCGGGTCTCCCGTGAAACCCGGTCGTGGCGACCCCCGGTTGAGTCCGGACGCGGAAAAGCCCGGCGTTGTCGCCGGGCTTCACTGTTCAGCAAGCCGTCAGGTTGTTCGAAATACACCCGTCCACCCGGTCCAGAATGCCTGATTGGAATAACGACCGAATCCCGTCGGAGTTCCAGGATTCTGCAATCTTTACGCGACGGCGATACTCCGCTTTCAAACCAATGCCATTCTCAGGACATCCATTTGAGCAGCCGGAGCACGCCCTGCTTCACGGGGTCGCGGTGAATCGACCTCGCGCCGCGTGTTGGAGATCCGCGCTCGATGTACCAGTCGTACGCCTGGATCATCATCTCCGCGTTGCCGTACCGGGGCTTCCAGCCAAGGCGTTTCATCGGCTCCAAGAGGTCGAAATAGAAGGGTTTGTGGTAGGTCAGGTAGTGCCAGGGGGCGAGCGGACAGATCTTCAGGACGTCCAGAAGCTTGAGTACAGACACGGTGAACCCGACCGGCAATCCCACAATTGCAGTCCTGCTGCCGGCGTGTCTGACGGTTGTGCCCAGATCGTCGCGCAGTGTTGAAAACCGGTCCGCGCCGATATTGAATATACCCTGCACCCCGTTCTCCACGCCGAGCAGCGCGGCCGACACGAGGTCGTCGACGTGGACAAACTGAAAGGGATTGTCGCCGCTGCCGATAACGTAGATGTTCCTGCCGTCGCGAATCCACTCGAACAGGATCTGAAAAATGCCCAGCCTGCCCGGTCCGAGGATGGTCCGAGGTCGGAGAATCAGGCTGGGCAACCCCTTCTGTGCTAACGCCTGGACCTCCCGTTCCGCCGCGAGCTTCGCACGACCGTAGTTCTCGACGGGCGCCGTCGGCGTGTCGCCGGTAATCGGACACGCCCCGGGGATGCCGTACACCGCCGAGGACGACATGTGTACGAACAGCCTGACACCGGCTTCCAGCGCCGCGTCCGCGGCCGACCGCGTGCCTCCCACGTTGACGCTCCAGAATTCTGTTCCCGCCTTCGCCAGTGGTACCAGGGCGACGTTGTGATGCACAAATTGTACACCCGTCATCGCCTCCCGCACGCCCTGGCGATCCCGGATGTCGCGCTTCACGAACTCCGTTCCGCGAGGTCGGTCGGGCGAATCGATGACATCCAGTACCCTAACGCCCTCGCCCCGCGCGTGCAACCGCCGGACGATATGGCTTCCCAGGAATCCCGAGCCTCCCGTTACCAGGTGCATTGCCATGCGAATGACCTGCCTGCGCGTAGTGATCTGTACCTGAAGTTCCTCACGATTCTCCCTCTGGCTCAGGGCAACCTGTTTCCGTGACGAAACATTGCGCCGCGTATGACATCGCGCGCCATCGCCGAGAGTTCATAAACCAGGTGCGCGGGTTTGACCCTGTAATACCAGAGGCGGTTGACAATGCGCTCGCCGGAATAGACCCTGAATGGCACCCGGTGGACCCGCGCAATGCGGTAGCCCGATCTGGCGAAACAGTAATGCGCGCGGCAGGCGTGAATGTCGGCGCAGACCAGGTCGACGGGGTCCGGCGGCCATCGATTCCGGTCGATGAGATATCGTCGCAGCAATTGCGCATTACCGAGCGTATCGACATACCCGCGCGCCGGATACACCGGACAGTGAATCTGCCGGCAAGCCGACCGGGCGGACAGGTAAGCGTATGCCGCCTCCTGTTCATAGACGTCGCCGCCAAATCGATTTGCAGGGGCCAGATACACGACGGCAGCCGGCGTCGCGATTCTCACGACATAGTCCAGGACCTGCCGGAAGACAAAACTGGGCTCAGGCAGGGTCTTTCCGCGGGCGTTTCTGGCCAATCCTTCCGGTACGACGACCAGGGGCCATTCTTTCACGGCAGGAATCCCCGGTCGATACACCATCTGATGGACCGCCGCATGCCCTCCTCCAGGCCGATCCGAGGACAATAGCCCAGTTCCCGTTTGGCCTTTTCGATGGAACACGCGATCGTCTTGTTCATCTCCGACAGGACGTGCACCTCCTGCCAGTACAGTCCGGCGCGCTGGATGATCCAGTCGCAGGCCACGGCGAATTCACTGGCAATTCCCGGCAGTCTCAACCTTCGGTGCGCGACCGGCAGGTCGAATTCATGCTCGAGGAGTCTTTCGATCGTGTCCACCGTTTCGTTCATCGTGTAGGGCTGTCGATCTGCGATCCAGTAGGTTTGTCCACGTGCTTTCTCGATCTGACCGGCAAGCAGAATGGCCTGACAGAGATTGTCTATATATGTCATGGATCGTCTGTTCTCGCCCCCGCCGACGACGGGCACGCGCCCGTTCTGTATCATCTTGAAAAATCGCGTCTGCCGCGGGGGTTGACCCGGGCCGTAAAACCAGCACGGACGAAGAATCGTGGTTTCGAGTCTTCCGGACGCGTGCGCCGCATTGACGAATTCCTCGGCCAGCATTTTCGATCTACCGTAACTCATATACGGCCGATTCGGCGAATTCTCGTCGAACAGGCGCCCGTTTCCGGTGTGATGACCCGCCGGACTGTTGGACGAAATCATGACCAGCCGCTCAACGCCGTGCGCCACCGCGCAGTCCACGATGTTGCGGGCGCCTCCCGTATTTACGTCGTAGAAGTCCCTGACCCGCCTGGGATGAATGACGCCAATCAGGTGGAAGAGTGTGGCGCCCTCGGCATCTCTGAATAACTTCTCAACCGAAGCCTTGTCGCGCACGTCGCCCTCCACCACACTGATCTTCCGCGAAAAGCCGCGCAATTCCTCCGAATTCACGCCGTTCAACACAAAACACCTTATGGGGCGATCCGCGTACGGCTCCGTAAGCCGCGGCATACCGGCACTGCCATTGACGATCGCATCGACGAGTCGGGTGCCCAGCCAACCGGGCGCGCCGGTAATCAGGATCATGCGCGAGTTCCTTACTTCCGTCGAATGCCGTCTGCTCTTCGCAAGTCGCGATTCAGAACGGCTCGTGTGTCACGATATACGGGACGAAATCCGCCGCTTCGATCCCCCGTGCCCGGCCTTGCAGCGAAAGACTCTAATCCATGCGGGCCCCAACCCACTCGTCCCTGTTGCAGGTGACGTCCACGATATTTCCATCCGGGTCCAGGACCTTGAACGAAACCGGTGGACGCACATCCGGATCGACGGGGTTGCGCTCTTTCACGTTTTCCCGCACGACCTCCGCTCCCCATACCATAATTCGGGACCAGGTCTCGTCCAGATCCTCCACAACGACGCCGAAATGGATGTACTCGTTTCCCTCTTCGAGGGGCGGCCGATTCGAATTCCCGGGCTGCTGAATCAACGTAATGTTGTTCGTTCCGTCGCTCATGTCCAGGGCGTCGCCGTGTGCGCGGCGTGAGATGAAACGCCAGCCGATCACCTCTTCGTAGAACCGCCTGGACAGTTCCATATCGGCGCAGCGCAGCGCGAGATGCCTCAACAGGCCCATAGCTTCCTCCTTGATCGGGAATTCCCGGATTCCAAAACCGAACGACAGCGGACCGAGTCCTACAATACACCCGCGGCGCGGAGAACCGTTTCCTGCACGATCAATTCGTGATCGAGCGACCGGACCGGCGGTCTTCGTCCCCTGATCTCGGCGACCATCGAGCGCAGGCTCCCGACGTACCGCGGTTCGTTTTCGACGGGTACCACCTGCCAACCCTTGCTGAAACCGTCGCGAGCCTCGTCCAGGCAGATGCGTACCACCGGGTCCGGCTCGAGCGGCTCCATGACCACGCTCCCTTGTGTACCGTACACTTCGAACCGCCTCGAAGGAAAAGCCGATACTTCCAGAGAGGATGACTCGACAATCGCCAACGCGTTTTCATACTCGAAGACCGCCGCGGTATTGTCCCGGAAAGCGGGCACGATACCCCGCTCGTTCCTGAGGAACGACGTCACCCTGTCGGGACGTCCCAGTACCGCCACGACAATGTCCATCAGATGACACAGCAGCTCAAACAGAATGCCGCCCTTGTGTACGGCCAGGCCCTCTCGCCTGTCGTCGGCCACCAGTGTGGACATCCGCCCGCGGACAGAGAAAACGTCCCCGAGTCTGCCGGATTTCACGCAGTCCAGGATGAACTGGAACCCGGCGTTGTACCTGAACATGTACCCCAGCTGGAGCAGAAGTCCCTTTTCCCGGGCCAGGGCGACCAGAGCCTGAAATTCCTCCCAATCGTCCCCCGCCGGCTTGTCCAGCCAGACGTGTTTGCCTCGCTCCAACGCCTCACGGGCGAACCCCAGATTCTGCGCGATCGCGCCTTCCACCGCAATCGCCGCAATCGAGTCGTCACCGAGCATCTCCTCCCTGGTGTTGTACCAATTGACGCCCCTGTACGCCTCCATTGCGCCGCGCGAAGCGCGCACTTCCGGATCCGGCTCGAAAACGCCACAGAACTGTACGTCCGGGTTGGCCTTCAATACCGCAGCCTTTCCCGCGGCGTGAGAATGCAGCATTCCGTATTGTGCGAATTTGACCTTCATGGTTCCTCCTTCCCCGTTCCGACCCTGCCTCCGGCCACCGTCCTTTCGGGGTCGCGTCGACCCGGTTTCCGAAATGCTGCGACCGGGTGCTCCGGAAGCACCGGGAGATCCTGCGCGCCGGACTCCGGTTTGGGCCCTGTCGTTGTCGTGCGCATTAAAACGGCGTCTCCACATCCAGTTCCGCCGCAATTGCTGCCAGATCCCTCTGGTGATCCGCACCGACGGGTATGCCCTCTGAAACCCAGCTCTGCTCCCGTTCCCATTCCAGGGCCCCAGGAAGCAGCGCACGGTCCTCGCCCGGAAACGGCTTGAGTCCACGTACAGATACAATAAAGTCGTCCATCTGCCGCTGAAACGCCTCCCGCGGCGCAAAGGCCGGGATATCCACGGCCAGGATGAACGATCCCTGGTTCACCGCCGGCCACGACGTTCCCTGCTCGTCAAACGTCTGAATCCCCGCCAGCAGACCCCCCAGCGCGTGACAGACGGCGCCCAGGCCGAGACTCTTGAAAAACGTCGCAGGCATGCGCTGGAATATCGTCTCGAAATCCGCGCTTCCGGAAAGCGCCAGCGCCGTCGACATATCCAGGATCAGCGGATGCTCCCGACCGGACGGAACCGCAAAACTCATCGGCGATGCGCCGTTGGCCGACATGATCCCCTGATCGGGCGAAAGTTGCCGGACATGCGACGACACGACAAAGCCCGCCATGCCCGCCCCTGAGATGACCCGCGAGTACTTGCCTGCCGCGCCGAAATGGAAATGGTTGCGCGTGGCCACTGCCGACATGCCCGCTTCCCCGGCCTTTTCCACGGCGAGGTGCGCCGCTCGCCAGGAAGCAAAATGACCCAGCCCCCCGTCGCCGTCGATCGTGGCGGTCGTTGGGGTCTGATGCACTATGGAACACTCCGGGTTCGGATTCAGTTCTCCGTCGCGCAGGAGGCGCAGGTATCGCGCCGACTGCCGCGTCCCGTGGCTGAACACGCCGCGAACGTCTGTGTCCACGAGGAGTTCTGCCATAAGCCGTGACCGGTCCGCGGACATCCCCACCCTGCGATACAGTGCGAGTACGAACTGTCGCATTTCCTCCGGCATCACCCGTTCGAATTCCACCGGAACGACGTTCACGCCATTTTCCTCCTGAGTCTGCCTGCAGAATAGACCATGAGCCTACATGATACCGAACCGTTCAAACGCTTCACTCGCGGACATCCCTCGTTCGATGGCCTCACGGACCCGGTTCTCTCCCCTCACCTTGTCCAGCGCCCTGTTCATGACGTCGGTCACGGCGGAGGCGGGGACAATCACCACGCCGTCCAGGTCGCCGAACACGATATCGCCCGGCGAAACAGCGACGCCGTTCGATAACGTGAGCGGGCAGCGGTAGTCGACCACGCGCCCCCGCACCCGCTGGTCCTGAGCGTACCGGCCGGCGCAGAACGTGGGAAAGTTCAATTCCAGAATGCCCCGCGTGTCACGGCTGAATCCGTCCAGAACGGCGCCCGCCGCACCCAGCTTCATCGCCCTCGTACTCAACAGTTCGCCCCAGAGCGCATAGGTTGGCGACGCCCCCGTGCAAATGTAGATCTCGTTCACCTCGAGATCGTCGAGCGCCTCGAACATCAGACCGAACGGCCCTTCATCTTCCATGGAACCGTCGTCCCTTTCGGTCCAATCGGCCTCCAGGACCGGCATTGCACGGCCTGCCACGACCATATCGTCACGCAGGGGCTGAACCTCCGGCGGGAGGAACTGCCTGACCAGACCCACCTCGTCCATCACGTCGCCGACCACGGCGGTGAACAGTTCACGCCGCATCAACTCGAAAAGTCCGGCATCGTCGCGCCATTCGGCCATACCGTCTTTCTCCTGAGATTTCAAAACAGCTACTTACCATCGGGTTTCGTACGTCCGTACCACGCGAAACTGCCGGCCCACTTCAAAATCGTACAGGAATCCCTTCGAATAGTCCAGTTCGTCCACCATTCCACGCACGAAATCCACGTTGCCCACGTCGATCAGCGTTCGGCCGCCTTCCCGTCGCACCTCGCGTATCCGGTAAGTCGCGTCACGTTCGTTATCGTTCTCGATGGATATGTACCCGCCGTCGAGCGGGTCCGCGGGCGGCTCTTCGAACGTCCAGATCCGGCCCGGCTCGATCGCTTCGACCCTGCCTCGCCAAACGCCCGACGGCTTCCGGATGAATCGATCATGGGCGCCAAGCAACGTGCCTCCCGTCAACACAGCCCATTGAGCCAATCCGTTCACCTCCGAATATACGCCGAGACTCCCGTCGAACCTGATCCGTCCGTCAACCTCCACGAGAGTACCTTCGTGGCCGAAAATCAACGTATCGACCCGGTTGTCTGGCAGATGGACTCTCAGCGCTCTGGCGGCGCCGGGTACCTCGAGTTCCTCTGCGGAGCTGACAACTCGAACGCCGTCGTAGGCTTCGATCAGGCTCAGGAACGAGGAATCAAGCATGTCTTTCCCCTCGTGCGAGGTGACTGCGTAGGTCAATCTGCGTGGGTTTCCCGGCTTGTTCTGCGGCGGGTCCCCGTGGCACAGCGCCACTTCTCCCGGCGGACTGAACAAACTCCACCGGAGATGCACGTCGGTCATCGGCGGCTTCCCTTCAGCACAGGAACCCGCTTTTACCTTCCAGGTGTCTCTCACCCTCCAGTCCGCCGTAACGACGCGTTCCGGCAAAGGACACCGCCTGACGTCGTACAGATATTGGAAACCACTGCCCCTGTATCCGTTCAGGTCCACAACGGTTCCATCGTAGAACTCACCGAAGCCGACGTCCTCTCCGGCGTAGGTCCCTTCTGCCTGCGGCTGCAAGACCATCCCCTGCGTCGTCACGTCTCCTTCCGCGGCGTGGAACAGGAAATGGTGTGAACACCCGCCCGACACGCGGAACAGATCAACGACATAGAAATCCCTTTCCGACACCCGGACCAGGACGCTGCACCGCCCGTAGGCGCGACACTGTGGATAGACGTCGGGCGAAGTCACGGAGACCGCCTTCACGTTTTCGGCGAATCCTGCGAAACCAATCTTGCCTGAATAGGTACGTTTCTGGGGACTTCGATCCACCATAACCGTATTGTGCGAGACCGTATGGTTCGTCCAGCCCGACCGCTTGGGCCACACCCGGGCGTGCTCGGGATAGCCCAGGTCCGGCAACAGATCCAGTCCGAAGCCGTAGAGTCCCAGATTGAGGCGGTCAGTGTGTCCGTGGCCGCCATTACGACCGTAATACAGCCACATCGTCCTTTCGAATTCACCCTCTCCATCGCGGAGCATCGCCAGACCGTATCCCGTCATCACGTCCGATGCCAGCCGCAGCGGACCGCACCTGCGTACCGTTTCCGCCACCCGGACCCGTAGCGCCTCCGGGTCCGGATCCGTAATTGCTCCGTGTACCCTGGACAGATCACCGCCCGTCAGATGATCCACCGCCTGCGCAAGCTCGTTGTCTCCGAACAGTTCGAACCCGTACAGGCTTTGTTCCAGATCATTCCCTCCGAGTCCGGGGCTGCCGGTACTCCCGCTGTCTCCAATGGAAGGAACATAACGATTCAACGCCGTCACACGCATGAACGCCAGGTACATCTGGCGATATCTGGGAAAGTCGCGGATCTGGTAGCGCGTATATGACGGTCGGGACCTGAGGATCATTTCGAGCGAACGCATTCCCAGGGGCCACCTCAGCCAACCCAGGCTGTATCCCGGAGCCCCCTCCGATCCCACGCCGTCACGATCGATCTCTCGAGCGAAGAGCAGGGGAATGTGGCCCCCGGTTGGCCGGCGGCCGATGAGGAAACCCTCCCTGAAAATCCAATCCAGCAGGTCATCCGTCCGATCGTCGTCAAGCGCGATCGCCAGCATGGCCATGGTGGCCTGGTCCCCGGGCTCGTTATGGTGGATGTCCCCCGAGAGGATGGCATCGATCCCTTCCTCCAAAACGTGACGCTCAATATGCCTGCTCAACGCGTCCGCGGCGCCCTGCTCGACCAGGCCGTGCCGCAGCTGTTTTTCACGGAGAAACCGAAACAGCTCGTCTTCGTCGTTCCAGGATGTGCGGACCAGGTCGAAGCACTCGGTGAATGCCTTCAGCAGGCCGGGCTCCCAGATCCGGCCGTAGATCCGGCCCCTGCCGCTGAGTCCGTCGGAATTGAAGAATCCATGCCGCGCCCAGAACGACCAGTCCATATCGGGATAGACGTCTGCGATGCGGGCGAGCAGCACGCCTGCCTTGTGGGCGTATATGCGGTCTCCCGTGAGCAGAAACGCTTCACGGAACGCACCGCACGCGGCGCTGATTTCCGACCAGATACCATAGTGACCATAGACTCCGACAAGCTTGAACGATTCTCCCTCCTCATCGGTCCAGCCCGTCCCGTCGTCCACGGCGAACCCGTGCTTTGGATCGTCCGGATCGGGATGGTCGGTATTGTAGAGCAACGATCGGTCCGCGCGATCGGGGTCGAACAGACCGTCTTCGGCGATCCCGCTCCGGTAATAGGCCTCGAAATCATTTGTCGGAAATCGTCCATTGCACGAAGGACATCTGATCTTCCACGGGTCCGCCAGCACGTCGACTTCGAAGCGTCCGCCGTGCCGGTAGATTCCCTGGCCGCATTGCGGGCACCCTTTTTCAATGCTCGCATTGGTACTGCGCCCGATCGTCTGGCCCGTGACCATGGTCCAGAGCGTATCGTCGTCGAGGCCCACCCACCGCTTCGCCCTTTCGACGGCGACATCCCGCCGGGCGGAGGCCCACTCGAGCCGCGTCGCGTTCCGCCGGGCGTTTCTCACCTGCTCCGGGGTCAGCAGCTGTCCGCCACTACCCAAAACGGCCTCCTTGACAGTCCGTTGGAAACGTTAACGACGTGTGGATTGCGACAAGATACGCGCACCCCGCGCGATGATCAACGGTTTTGTTGTCGCGCGCATCTTGACTGCCCGTTGAAAAAGCCCATCCGGGCTGCGGCCGGCCCTCGCCTGCAGAGCGACTCTGTCAACGGACTGTAACAGCCCGTAGCCCCGCCGATATGGGTTGACTTGGGGTGCCGTCCCGCCTATCATATCGCCCATTGGTCGCCCAGTCCGCGGAGGAGTCAAACATGCACCGGGAGAGCGTCTTTACGTTCCGTACCCACGGCGGCGTCTGTGCCGGCGAGACATGGATCTACGATCGCGACGAGCCCATCGCGCGCCTCGAAGACAGGCTGATCGAACAGCCCGAACAGAACCTCCGTTATTTCAACGGTAACGCCAAGCCTGTCAACCTGCGGGACCTCAAGCTGTCGCCCGGGGGCCGCCCGCTTGTGTGCGGCGTGCAGATGTACTGGGTGTTCCAACACCGGGTGCTCGCCACCACGGAGTTGATCGACATCCACGTCGGGGGCCAGGAAACCGACTGTCTCGTACTTACGGTGATCACGGCGGACCCGGGAGGCGTGGCCACCTCCCGACGTGTACTCAGGCTCACGTACGACGCCGCCTCCGGGTCGTATATCTACGACTTCAGGGCCCACCTTGATATCCACAGTCCGGAAGCACTGGACCGGGAAAATACTGTATCCTTCGAGTATTGCGACCCCTGGTACAACGACATCCCCGGGCCAACCGTCGAATTCCCGGGGATGTGGCAAAAAAGATATTCGCATCTCCTGGCCGAAACCGCAGACGGCGCCGTCTGGCAGATGCCGCTGAATCACATGGCCACCGGCATCCCGGGTCCGGGGCCGCTGAAGCGGGACGGCCTGTTCGTTCTGGCATACGATGAGGGAAACAACCCCGCCTTTGAATTTGTCGGCGACACTGCCTGTCGCACGACGCTGGGCGTGTGCAACTGGGGATATGACATCCATTTCGCGGGTCACTACACGCGCGACGAACTCTACGCACCGCTGTGCCCCCACTTCCGCATCCGGCTCTGCCCGGACGCGAAGGCGGCGCAGATGATGGCTCGTGCGGAGCCCGTTCCGCAGGTTACGTACAACGGTTTCGATATGCTCCCCGTTTACGAACGCAGGACCAGTTTTTCCAACGGTCTGAAGCTCAACAGACCCACGCCGTGCAACACCGATCCCTGGCCCTGGCTGCCCGAAGGGGAGGGGGCGGAATGGTGTCAGGATGAGGGACGCTCCGACTCATTCTCGCTCAAGATCGACAAAGGGACGGACGGCCCCACGGAATGGGTAATGGATCGTGAGAGCGACGGCGCATGGACTGAACGCTGGACCCGGTCAACCGGCTTTCGCGTGACCGTATACATCAAGACCGAAAACGTACAGGGACGCGGCGCATTTTTGGCCGTGCGCTGGGGCGTCTTTAACGAGCCCGAGAAGTATCCTTACATCAGTTCCAGCAAACTCACGGGCACCAATGACTGGACACGGGTCAGCGTGGAGATCCGCGGACCATCGCCGCCGGACAGCGGGGCGGTCTACCTCATCCTGCGCCAGGATGGCAGCGGCACAAGCTGGTTCGACGACCTGGAAGTCGAGCGCATAGGCGCCTGAGACAACCGCCCGCAGGACTCCCGGAACTCCAACTCTGGACGAAAGATGAACAGACCTCTTGCGCGCCCGCCGGTGGGATTCATCGGCTTGGGGGAAATGGGCAGCGGGATGGCCCGCAATCTGCTGAAGGCGGGGTTTCCACTGTTCGCATACGACACCAACGGTGAGGCATCGAACCGGATCGCCGATTGCGGTGCGCGGACGGCCGAGAGCCTGACCCGGGTGGCAGGTATCTGCGAACGTATCATTCTGATGCTCCCGGATACCCGTACCGTGGAGGCCGTGCTTTTTGGAGCCGAAGGCCTTAAGTCTCAACTGAAGGCCGGGCACATTATCGTCGATTGCGGCACGACACATCCCAAATTTACGCGCGAGGCGTCACGGCTTCTCAGTGATCGCGACGTTCATTTTCTGGATGCGCCCGTTTCGGGGATGAGCAGCCGCGCGGCCGATGGGACCCTTACCCTGATGGTGGGCGGCGACAAAGGCGCCTTTCGCGCCGTCGAGCCGCTTCTGAATGCCATGGGTTCGGCCGTCTGCTATATGGGAGGATCCGGTAACGGGCAGCTTGCCAAGATGGTCAACAATACCCTTTTCAACATCTCCTGCGCCGCGCTGGCCGAAATGCTCCCGCTTGCCGTCAGACTCGGCCTGGACGCGGAAAAAATGTGCGAAGCCGTAATGACCGGCAGCGGCCAGAGTTACGGCTTCGACACCTTCGCGCCTCTGGTCCTCGAACGGAACTTCGGGCCCGGATATCCAATGGCGAACGCGCGTAAGGATATGGACGCCATCACCGGGATCCTGGAAGAAGAGGGCGTGAAACTGCCCGTGGTCTCCGCCGCCGCCGATACGTTTCGGGCGGCGCTGGACCAGGGCATGGGGAATCTGAACAAAGGCGCCATGACGCGGGTCTGGGAGGCCGTCCTGGGCGTTAAAGTCCAAAAGGCTCCACGCGGCTGATCCCAGGCCGGCCGCCCTGCAGTCGCTTCGGCCGACTGCGATGCGCGCATTCATCCAATGACGAACAATACCGACATCCTCATTATTGGCGGCGGCTCCATCGGCGTCTGCTGTGCCCACTATCTGTCAGAAGCGGGGAAGGACGTTGTCCTCGTCGACAAGACCGACGTCTGCGCGGGCAGTTCCTACGGCAACCAGGGCCTGATCGTTCCCAGCCACAGCATTCCTCTTGCCGCTCCCGGCGTAATCGGCAAAGCGCTCAAGTGGATGTTCAATCCTGAAAGTCCGTTTTACATCAAACCCCGAATGGACGTGGAACTCGCGAAGTGGCTGCTGGAATTCTATGCGGCATGTACACTGGCGCGCATGCATCGTTCCCTCCTGGTCCTGAGGGATCTCAATCTGGCGAGCGTAGGGCTTTTCGAGGAAATTGCCGCCATCGACGGCCTGGATTTCGGGTTTGAGAAAAAAGGCAGCCTGATGGTCTACGGGACCGAAAGGGGACTCGAGGGCGGAATCGAGGAGGCCGGTATCCTGTCCGAGAAGGGAATCCGGACAGAGATACTCGATCCGGGCGGCCTGCGGCGGCTGGATCCCATGGCCAATTACCAGGCCGCGGGCGCCGTCTACTATCCACAGGACGCCCACCTTGTTCCCGCGAAATTCGTGAGTGAACTCGCCCGTCACGTTGCCGGAAACGCTAAACGCGTCAAGATACATCCTTCGACGGAAGTGATCGGCTTCCGCCGGCGGGACAGCCGGATCCGCACGGTCGTCACCACGCGGGGAGAATTCAACGCGAACGAAGTCGTTCTCGCGGGAGGCGCCTGGTCGGCGGTCATCGCCGAGGAACTCGGCATGAAACTGCCCATACAGCCGGCCAAAGGCTACAGCGTCACCTTCGAACGGCCGGCCCGCTGCCCCGCGATTCCGGCCTCGCTTTCAGAGGCCAAGGTGGCCGTCACACCCATGGGCGATATGCTTCGCTTCGGCGGCACACTGGAACTCGCGGGGCTGGACCTTTCCATCAATAAACGGCGGGTCGCGGCCATTCTCAACGCCGTACCCCGCTATCTTCCCGACCTGAAACCGAAACGCCTGAACCATATCGAGACCTGGCGCGGCCTGCGGCCCTGCACCCCGGACGGCCTGCCTTTTCTGGGCCGAAGCCCGACATACGAAAACCTTAGCGTCGCCGCCGGACATGCAATGATCGGGATCTCGTTGGGACCCGTTACCGGTAAGCTGATCTCGCAGGTGGTCACGCGTCAGACGCCTTTCATCAACATCGAACCCCTGCGTGTAGACAGATTCGAGAAACCCTGAGCGAAAGACGAAAAGACGCGAAACTACGAATGGACGAAAGGCGAAACTACGAATATACGAAACTACGAATAAACGAAACTACGAAAGACGAAACTGCGAAACTACGGGAATACGTCTTACGGTTTTCTCGCTTTTTCGTATTCTCGTATTCTCGTATTCTCGTATTCTCGCTTTGCGAATACGCCACTACGTATTGAATAACCGTCGAAAGGTTGCCTATGCCCGACTTCATCCGGCCCGACAAACCCAATGTACTCCTGATCTGTACGGATCACTGGAGTGGATTACTCACC